>JAHLFV010000035.1 GCA_018883625.1 Candidatus Treponema excrementipullorum | reverse complement strand
GGAACTGTGCCGTGCAGCTCTTTGGTATTCAAAGAATATCAAAATCGAAAATACTACCATGCACGGTATTAAGGCTCTGCGGGAATGCAAAAATGTAGAAATAAAAAATTGTCATATTATTTCCCCGGAATTCGGGTGGTCGGTAGATACTGTTAAAATGGAACATTGTTCTGCAGAAAGCGAATATTTTATGATGCGCTCCTGCAATCTGGACTTTACCGATGTTGATTTTAAGGGAAAATATTCTTTCCAATATATTGAAAATGCTGTTTTTGAAAACTGCCGTTTTGATACAAAAGATGCCTTTTGGCATGCAAAACATGTTGTAGTACGGAACAGTATTGTAAAAGGTGAATACTTGGCTTGGTACTGCGAAGATGTTACTTTTGAAAATTGTACTATTATCGGTACCCAACCTCTTTGTTATTGCAAAGATCTTAAACTGGTAAACTGTAAAATGGAGGGAGCTGATTTGGCTTTTGAAAAAAGTCATGTAGAAGCAGAAATCACAAGCCCGGTAATCAGTATAAAAAATCCCTACTCAGGAAAAATCATTGTACCGGAAGTGGGAGAAATTATTCGAGACGACGAACATGCCCTTGCGGAAATTATCTGCACAGGACACCATAACAAACCGAATAGTTTTAAAACATCTTGTTTTACCGAGCCTGTTTGTGGTGAAAACAGCACTCGTACTGTGACAGTACTTTAAGGAGCAAGGTATGAATAAGAATTGGCTTTTATGTATATGTAATGTGTTTTTACTGACTTTTTGTGCTTGTGCCGAAAACGGAAACCGAGCCACTATCGAACACCCCTCACAGGAGACTGTAATGAATCAGGAATATTTTTATGTAACTGCCGGAGACAAAACTTTTCAGGCGGAGTTTGCCGACAACTCCAGTGCAGAAGCCTTTAAAGCACTGTTGGAAAAAGGTAATATCACTGTCACTATGGAAGACTACGGAAACTTTGAAAAAGTCGGCAACCTTGGCATCTCCCTGCCCCGTAACGATACCCGAATCACCACCGGTCCGGGAGATATTATACTGTATCAAGGCAACTCCATCACTATTTACTATGACACCAATACATGGAACTTTACACAACTGGGAAAAATACCGGGAGCAACAAGAGAGCACCTGTTATCTGTCTTGGGGAAAGGTACCGTTACCGTTACTTTTTCTTTGAGTACACTGGAGTAAGTCTATTCAAAGAATATTCCGTACTCAAGTCCGGGACAAAACCAGAACAAGTCCCGGAAACTTGATGTACAAACCTACATAAACAGCTTTGAGAAACTGCCGGCAATTTCTTTGATAGAAACATTGGTGGTGTTTATACATAAATCATAATTGATTTTGTCGCCCCATTTTTTGCCGGTATAAAACTCATAGTATTTTTTTCTGTTTTTATCCAAAGAGACGATTTTATGTTTTAGCTCTTCCCAGGTATAGTGTTCTGTTTCTGTCTGCCGCTCTAAACATCGTTGTATACGGCTTTCCAAATCTGCATACACGAAAATGCGGAAGGGATTAAAGTCCCGGAGAATGTAGTCTCCGCATCGTCCTACAATAACACAATCTGATTTTTCTGCCATTTCGTAGATAGTTTTGTGCTGTTCCACCATAACTGTTTGAGTCAGCTCCAAAGCCGGATTCATCATGGGATAAAAGCTCCGTCCTACATGGATGGGAAAGGACATCATGGGCGTTTGTTCTACTACTTGTTCGATATAGCTCTCTGCCAACTCGGTACGTTTGGCAATTTCCGTAAGGATTTCTTGGTCATAATAGGCAATGTGGAGCAATTCCGATAATCGTCTGCCTAATTCCCGTCCTCCGCTACCGAATTCCCGACTGATAGTGATTACTTTATTCATAGAGTTTTCCTCCTTAATTACAAAACGTTCTCCTTCTATAATACCACATAGTTTTTATAAGGCAACAGTCTTTTACTTTTTACCAAAGTAAAAAGATCTTATTATACCGTCAGCCTAAAATACGAAAAGCTGTGACAGAAACAGAGCTTTTCCCACCCGGTTTATAGTTCTTCTGTCACAGCTTACAAAACGATTATTTACTTTTTTCTTTTAAAATCAGGAAAAACAATACCAGACCCACGGTAATCAAAATGTGTCCGATACCGGCAATACCTGAAACTGCGGCACCGCCGTCAAAACCTACAACCTGCATAACACCCCGTACAGCCATAACAGCAACACTCCAGCATAATCCCAAATTGTAGAAAATCATAAATGACTTCATTTTTTTTGATTCACTTATGTTCAATAACTTTTCAAAGACTGCCACAAGAAGGAACATTATCATGCCAAACACAAACAAGTGTACATGCAAAAAAGCTAATTGTGTTCTCATGTCCACAAAATCCATGAATTTGGTAAACTCACGGTAAAATACACCGCCACAAATTCCCAAAATTCCGTAAATAAAAGCAATATTGATATATTTTTTCATATAACCTCCTGTTATACCATTAACATTCTTTTTTCATTGCATTAAAACCGATAGCTACAGTCCATACATAAGCACAGGTTTTCGGAATCATCAAAATACCCACTAAAGGATATGTTCCAGACCACAAAACAACTGGAATATAAAATGCAAAGCTCAATGTAATGGTAAGCCACATCCACTTAAACAATGTATCCTTCTTTTGTGAAGCTGTTCTATAAAACAGATTTTATTAGAAGCGTAAGTTTGGTCAAAAAAACGGTAATCTCCCCGCTCCATGTGACATTCCCAATGACTGTCTATGGTATTGGTACCGCAGACTACTCGGTGTTTTTTCCTCAGTTTCTCTATGATTGCCACTGTTTTTTCGTTTAATCGGGGATGAAAAAACAAACGAAAGATATCCGGGGGCAATTCTTTCACCGGTGGCACAGAACATGTCAGCCCCATGTTATCCGACCCCGGCATTGTAGTTTCGATTTTGTCTCCGTTGTTACCCCTTGTCTGTTCACTGAGCAGTTTCCATCTGCGGGAAAACTCTTTCCAGAAATCCACAGAAGACATTCGCCCTGTTTCCAAGGCTGACCACAAATTTTCTCCGGTACAGGAACATATCTTATAAAAGATTTCTTCCGACATACCTAAAAACTTAAATACGGAATCAATATAACAGGCTTCTGCTACCACTCCGCCCATATCAAATATAAATAACATACCTATGTTTTTTGCCTTTCTTAACAAGCAACTCTTATTATCGATAAGATAATCATGAAGGAGAACAAAGTACTAACTACCATGTTTCTACAACGCTACTTTATAGCCGGTTTAACTACCGGAGCTGTCAAAGAATAAAAAACATATCATTGCGCCTCCTCGTGAAATACACATCTTGCCGTTTTTTTAATAAGCTTGTTGGTGAATACCTAGAACAGCTCGACCTGACGGCTCATTCATGGTTTTAAAGGATTCATCCCACTCCAAAGCTTTAGCTGTAGAGCATGCCACAGATGCCTCGTGAGCTACGGTTTTTGCCGCAGAATCAGAGGGAAAAAACTTTGTAAAAATGGATCGGTAAAAATATTCTTCCTTATTCAAAGGCGTATTGATAGGGAACCGTTTGCTTCGTGCTTCAAACTCAGAATCACTAACAGTTGTTTCAGCCACTTGTTTGAGCGTATCAATCCAAGAGTAACCTACTCCATCGGAAAACTGCTCTTTTTGTCGCCACAAAATTGAATCGGGAAGATACCCATCAAAAGCTTTTCTTAAGATCCATTTCTCTATCTGTCGATCTGATCCTGTGGGACACATTTTATCTGCAGGATTCAAGTTCATGGCAACATCCATAAATTCTTTATCCAAAAAGGGAACTCTACCTTCAACACCCCACGCTGCCAAAGCTTTGTTTGCTCTCAAACAGTCGTATAAGTGCAATTTGCTCAATTTACGGACAGTTTCTTCATGAAACTCCTGGGCATTAGGCGCTTTATGAAAATATAAATACCCTCCGAACAATTCATCAGAACCCTCCCCAGATAGAACCATTTTTATGCCCATACTTTTTATCACCCGGGCTAAAAGGTACATAGGGGTAGATGCCCGAACAGTCGTTATATCGTAAGTTTCCAAATGATAGATAACATCTTCCAAGGCATCCAGTGCTTCTTGCACAGTAAAATGTACTTCATGATGTACAGTTCCGATATAATCGGCTGCTACTCTGGCTGCTTTTAAATCAGGAGCTCCTTCTAACCCGATGGCAAAACTATGTAACCGAGGCCACCAAGCTGCTTGAGTATCTTCTGTTTCTATGCGTTGTGAGGCAAACTTTTTTGCAATGGCTGCAATTATTGAAGAGTCCAATCCTCCGGAAAGTAAAACACCATAGGGAACATCGCTCATGAGTTGGCGTTTTACCGCTTGTTCCAAAGATTCCTTCAACAAACTGATATCGGAAACATGATCTTTAACCTGTTCATAGTCCATCCAGTTTCTCTTGTACCATAATGCAGGTGTCTCCATCCCCTTTGTGTAATAGTGTCCCGGAGGAAATTCTTCCACAGTACAACATATTCCTTCCAAGGACTTCATTTCACTGGCAACATAGTACCGACCATGAGAATCCCAGCCCTGATACAAGGGAATAATACCCATATGATCCCGGGCAATTACATACACATCTTTTTCTGCATCATACAATGCAAAAGCAAAAATACCGTTTAATTCTTCCAAAAAATGTATACCCATATCCTTGTACAGTGGCAACAAAACTTCACAGTCTGACTGGGTTTTGAATGTATATGATTGACTATATCGTTCCCGTATTTCCCGATGATTGTAAATTTCACCGTTTACTGCTAATACTACGGAACCATCTTCTGAAAAAAGGGGCTGTTTTCCTGACAGAGGATCTACAATAGCTAACCGTTCATGGCTGAGTATTGCATGTTCTCCTGTATACACCCCTGACCAGTCCGGTCCCCGGTGACGGATTTTTCGTGACATTTCCAATACCTGTCCCCGCAGTTGCATTTTTAACTGCTCTTCTAAAGGTACACTGCCTGTTTTTAAATCAAAAGCACCTACAAAACCACACATATTTTCACCTCATAAAAAAAGGCGTCTGTACCACACCAATATTTACGCACCAAAACGCTCTATTGATATAGTACAGACGCCTTTGTCTGAATACTTAATTTATACTAAATTTATTAACTAAAAGTCAAGGTGCTATCTTAATCATATAACAATATAAACTCCTGAGCTATATCAAACTTACTACGTCGTCTGTCCATTGCTTCTTTTTCTATTAAACGATGAGCTTGTTGTTCCGTAATTCCTTTATGCTGTACCAACAGACATTTTGCTTTGCCTACTATGCGAGCTTCTTCCATACTTCGTTGTAACCGAAGATTTTCTTGTTCAAGTTTTATCAAGCGTCTTTTTAAGGCCGTTAGTAATCTGAACCCTTGATAAAAAACTTCGGGACTGATGGGTTTGGGTAATATAAACACGCCTTCTTCTTCCAAATTCCGACTTTCCATACCAAAATCAATTTCTTCAGAAAGCAACATGACACCACAGGACGCCACTTCACAGACATGAGCTGCCAAATCCCAGCCAGACTCATCTCCCAGCGGAGAATCGATTATTACCGCATCAAATTCTTCCTCTACCAGACAGCGACGGCAAGCATTTCCGTTAGAAACAGTGGAAAAACCTATATCCGGTCGAGCTTGCAGGAGTTTACTGATAATTGTTAAAGTCATTCCTGTATTTGAAACTATCAATAACCGTTCCATAAACTTAACTAGCCGCTATACAATGCCAAAATATGAGTCTTCATGGGATGTTTTTGCTTCTACATAAGCCTGAACAATGGAACGTGGCAATATAGAAGCAACAAACGGACTGTCGGCAGCCAATCGGAGTGCTTCAACAAGAGAAGAAGGGAGCTTTTTCTCTGCAGGGACAGTATCCTTTTCCCAATCGGAGGCCTCCAAGGGTAAATCTAATGGTAGATTTTGTCTGATACCTTCCATACCTGCCCGTAAAAGCAAAGTGAAAGCCAAATAATGATTGCAGGAAGGATCGGGTGATCGTATTTCTATATGTTGAAATTCTCCGGGAGTTGACGGAATTCTTATAAGCTGACTGTGATTTTGAGAAGACCACGTTAACAGCCTAGGAGCTTCAAAGGTGCCAAACCTACTGTAAGAACAGCGTAAAGGATTTAAAAATGCTGTAATTTCCCGTATGTATTGTAAAATACCGGCTATAAAAGCTTTGGTTTTCGTATTTGTTCCGGTACTGTCAAAAAGACTTTTTCCGTCTTTAGTTAATGCAATATTGATGTGAAAACCACTACCACTAAAGTTAGGAAGAGGCTTTGGACAAAAAGAAGCTACCAGTCCGTTACGGGAAGCTATTGTTTGGACAGTGTTTTTAAAAGAAGACATATCATCGGCAGCTTCAAAAGCTTTTCCGTATTTAAAATCGATTTCATGCTGTCCCGGCCCTTTTTCATGATAAGATATTTCCGGATGTAAACCCAGTTGTTCCAAAGTCAAACAAATGTCCCGTCGAACATTTTCACCCCTGTCTTCAGGAGCCAGAGCACAATATCCGGCTTGATCATGAGGAATTTTTGTGGGATATCCGTTTTCATCCTGTTCAAATAGATAAAACTCGCATTTTGTTCTGATATAACAACCGTATCCTGAGCTTTTAATTTCCTCTACACATTGTTTCAACACATGACGGGTATCTCCTTCAAAGGGAGTTCCGTCAGGATACACAATGTCACAGTATAAGCGGACAACCCTTCCCTGTTGCGGACGCCAAGGCAATACCGCTAAAGTTTTTGGATCAGGTTTTAAAAATAAATCGGAGCTTGTCGTCTGTAAAAATCCTTTTATGGCAGAAGCATTAAAAGGAACCCCTTGCGAAAAAGCTTGTTCCAAAAAATCCGGCATGATGGATATGCTTCGAAGAATACCAAATATATCAGTAAAAAATAATTTAATAAATTTTACATCATTTTCGTTGACATATTGCAACACTTCTTGTTCTGTTTCTGTATACACTCTGTACCCCCCGCAAAATAATATGTTTTTAAAATACGGTTGTCAATAATTTTTAAAACCACTTGAATAAATACTTCATTTAATGTAGTATCAGTGCATCAGACAAAGGCGTCTGTAATGTATTAGTGATATGTCTCGGTACATATTCAATGGTACATTACAGGCGTCTTTTTTTTTGCTCAAACAGGGAGTGTAACATGTGGCATACACAACAAGAAAGAATACCGTCAGGTTGTGCTATTTCTGCAATTTTCTCAAAAAAAGGAAAGAGAATAGACGGAAGTACAATTATTAGATCCATTGCCGTTATGCATGATCGGTCAAACGGTTTGGGAGGAGGTTTTGCCGGTTATGGAATTTACCCGGAGTATAAAGATTTTTACGCCTTTCACCTTTTTTATGACAGCAAAACGGCGAAACAAACATGTGAAGATTTTTTGGAAGAACATTTTGATATTATCAACTTATCAAAAATTCCCACATCACAGCATCCTAACGTTCGGGATGAACCGCTTATATGGAGATATTTTTTGGCTCCCTTACCAGTTAAGTTACACGCTTCACAACTGGATGAAGAGGAATATGTACTTCGGTGCGTACAAAAAATCAATACTCATATCGACGGAACGTATGTTTTTTCCTGTGGAAAAAACATGGGGGTATTCAAAGGTGTTGGATACCCGGAAGATATTGGGGAATTCTACCGTCTTGATGAGTATGCAGGCTACTGTTGGACAGCCCACGGTCGCTATCCTACCAACACTCCCGGTTGGTGGGGAGGGGCCCATCCTTTTGCCTTGTTGGATTGTACGGTTGTTCATAACGGAGAAATTTCTTCCTATGATGCAAACCGTCGAGCTGTTGAAGTACAAAATCCCACTTTGGGGTATAAGTGCAATTTGCTTACCGATACAGAAGTCATTACTTATATACTCGACTACCTTCACAGAAGGCAAAAACTGTCTTGGGAAGAAGTTTCTTCGGTAATAGCGGCTCCCTTTTGGCAAACTATACATCAAATGCCTCCCCATCTACAGGAAAAGGCTACGTTTCTTCGGAGAAAATTCAGTGAAATGCTTATAACCGGCCCTTTTTCAATTTTGGTAGGATTTCAGGGAGGACTTATGGCTTTGAATGACAGATTAAAACTCAGGTCTTTGGTGGCAGCAGAGCGAAAAGATATGGTGTACTTTGCCAGTGAAGAATGTGCTATAGCTGTTCTTGAACCATCGCCGGAAAAAATCTGGTCTCCCCGAGGTGGAGAACCGGTTATTGTAACTTTGAACCAAAAAGATCAGGCATAAAGGAGAAGAAAATGCTCAGAGAGTTTTATCCTGAATTTGAAGTTATACGTAATAAAGACTTATGTACAAACTGTAAAATTTGCGAAAAAGAATGCGCTAATGGAGTTCATACTTACAATGAAAAAAAGAAAATCATGACAGAAAACAATTCCCTATGCGTCAACTGTCAAAGGTGCGTAGTATATTGTCCTACTTCGGCACTAAAAATCGTTACTTCTGACAATACCTTGCGTCCTAACAGTAATTGGCAATCTGGAACAATTAAAGATATTTTCCGACAGTCTACCGGCGGTGGAGTACTGCTATCTTCTATGGGTAACCCCTCTCCTCAACCGGTGTACTGGGATCGAATCCTCATCAACGCATCCCAAGTTACCAATCCGTCCATTGATCCTCTACGGGAACCGATGGAAACTCAAGTTTTTTTGGGTTCTCGTCCCTCCTCTGTTACCAGAAATGAAGACGGAACATTACATACAGAGTTGCCGGCAACTTTGCAGGTAGATGTCCCCATTATGTTTGCCGGCATGAGTTACGGTTCTGTCAGTCGCAGTACTCACGAATGTTTGATTCGAGCGGCAAAGATTTTAGGAACCTATTACAACACCGGTGAAGGAGGACTGCTCAAAGATTTTTATGAATTTGGAGACAACACTATTGTACAAGTCGCTTCTGGAAGGTTCGGAGTTCATCGTCAGTATTTGGAAGCAGGTGCCGCCATCGAAATAAAAATGGGCCAGGGAGCAAAACCTGGTATCGGCGGTCATTTACCCGGAAGCAAAATAGTGGGGGATGTATCTGCTACCCGTATGATACCGGAAGGAGCAGATGCTATTTCTCCTGCACCCCACCACGATATCTATTCTATAGAAGATTTGAGACAACTTATTTTTTCTCTCAAAGAAGCTACAGAATACCAAAAGCCGGTTATTGTCAAAGTGGCAGCCGTTCATAACATTGCAGCTATTGCGTCGGGAATTGCCCGTAGCGGAGCAGATATAATCGCTTTAGACGGCTACAGAGGCGGAACAGGTGCAGCTCCCAGCTGTATACGGAACAATGTAGGAATTCCCATCGAATTGGCGTTGGCAGCAGTTGACCAACGACTAAGAGAGGAAGGTATACGCCACGATGTTTCTTTAATTGCCGGAGGTAGTATCCGTTGCAGTGCAGATGTTATTAAAGCCATTGCCTTAGGTGCAGATGCAGTCTACATCGGGACAGCTGCCTTAATCGCACTGGGATGTCACATGTGTCAAAGCTGTCACACCGGTAAGTGCAATTGGGGTATCGCCACACAAAAACCGGAATTGGAAAAGAGGCTTAATGTAGAAACCGGCGTAAAAAGACTGACTAATCTTATCACTGCATGGAGTTATGAAATAAAAGAGATGATGGGAGCTATGGGTATCAACTCCATAGAAGCACTCAAGGGTAACCGAGCCATGTTACGGGGAATAGGGCTTACAGAACGGGAATTACAGGTTTTGGGAATAAAGCACGCAGGAGAATAACCAGTATGTACGAAATTGATGCCGAAAAAATGAGTTTTTCAACATTGAACGAATTGATACGCAAGACTGCACAATCAGATATTGTGATACACAACTGTTGCGGACAGCGGTACATTGCCAGCGGTATGTCAGGAAAAAAAATCACTATTCATGGAATTCCCGGCAATGCTCTTGGAGCTTACTTGGACGGTTCAACTATTACCGTTCAAGGAAATGTACAGGATGCCACCGGAGATACTATGAATAACGGATATTTATTCATTCACGGCAACGCCGGTGATGCCACCGGTTACGCAATGCGGGGAGGAACTATTTGCATTCAAGGCAACACAGGATATCGATGTGGGGTACATATGAAAGAGTACGGAAATCAAATACCGAAACTCCTTATCGGCGGCAAGGCTGGAAGTTTCCTTGGAGAATACCAAGCAGGTGGCGTTATTGCAGTTTTTAATCTAACGGCAGATTTACAACGACCTTCAGAAGAACCTGCTGTGGGTAATTTTTGCGGAAGCGGTATGCATGGAGGAGTTATGTTTATCCGGGGAGAAAGTTTTCCGTCTTTGCCTCCCCAAGTGGCTGTAAAAAAAATGTACTATCAGGAATTACCGGCTCTACATCCACTTTTAGATATTTTTTGTACGGTCTTTCCCCAAACCAACAGAAAGTTACTGGAGACTTCTGTGTATTCTGTTTTAACACCAAACACAGATAATCCTTATAAGCAATTATATACAAATAACTAAAATAACGGTGCAAACCGTATAGGAGGATACATATGGAAAAATTATCGGAATTGTTTGGTTCTATGGTGTTTAATGAAACGGTTATGAGGGAACGTTTACCTCAGGAAACATTCAATACCCTCAAAAAAACCATGGATCAGGGTATCCCTTTGGAAGAAGGGGTAGCCAACATTGTTGCCAATGCCATGAAGGACTGGGCGGTAGAAAAGGGTGCCACACATTTTACCCACTGGTTTCAACCTATGACGGGGATTACGGCAGAAAAACATGACAGTTTTATATCACCGCAAAAAAACGGAACAGTTATCATGAATTTCTCCGGAAAAGAACTTATTAAAGGTGAACCAGATGGGTCCAGCTTTCCCTCAGGAGGTATCCGAGCAACCTGCGAAGCCCGGGGCTACACTGCATGGGACCCCACTTCACCGGCTTTTATTAAAGACGGCTCTTTATGCATTCCCACAGCATTTTGTTCTTATGGCGGAGAAGCATTAGACAAGAAAACTCCTTTATTGCGCTCCATGGATGCAATTGACCGTCAGTCAAAGCGTATCTTAGCTCTTTTCGGAAAAACGGTAAAACGAGTAAGTACCACTGTCGGACCAGAGCAAGAATACTTTCTCATTGATGCAGACTTATACCGCCAACGGGAAGACCTAAAACTTACAGGAAGAACTCTTTTTGGAGCTCCGGCCTCCAAAGGACAAGAACTGGATGATCACTACTTCGGAGTTATCAGAACCAGGGTTTCCGAGTTTATGAAAGACTTGGACAAAGCCCTTTGGGAACTGGGTATCCCGGCAAAAACAAAACACAACGAAGTAGCTCCTGCCCAACATGAATTAGCTCCTATATTTTCCACAACAAATATTGCAGCAGATCACAATCAGTTGACAATGGAATTAATGAAAAAAATTGCCAAAAAGCACAATTTAGTATGCTTGCTCCACGAAAAACCCTTTGCAGGCGTAAACGGATCAGGAAAACACAATAACTGGTCCCTTACCACCGATACGGGAGAAAATCTTCTAGAACCGGGAAAGACACCGGAGGCTAATGCCCAATTTTTGTTGATCCTTACTGCTGTAATAAAAGGGGTTGATGAGTATCAAGATTTACTGCGGGCATCCGTAGCTACCGCCGGTAACGATCATCGATTAGGTGCAAACGAGGCACCGCCAGCAATTATTTCTATGTTTGTAGGAGACGAGCTAGAAGCACTGTTAGAATCAATACAGAAGGGAGTTCCCTATGATTCTAAAGATAAAGAAGTTTTGCGTTTGGGTGTTGATGCCTTACCCGACTTACCCAAGGACAATACGGACAGAAACAGAACCTCACCTTTTGCCTTTACCGGTAATAAATTTGAGTTCAGGTCTTTAGGTTCAAGTTTATCTATTTCCTGTCCCAATATAATGCTCAATACCATTATTGCAGAGGAATTCCGACAATTTGCAGATATTTTGGAGTCTTCCCAGGATTTTAATGCTGACTTAAACAAGTTGATAAAGACAACTCTCCATCAACACAGCCGCATCATCTTTAACGGCAACGGTTACTCTCAGGAGTGGGTAGAAGAGGCAAAGCAACGAGGTTTGTTAAATCTTAAAACAACTACCGATGCCATGCCAACTTTCCTTGAAAAGAAAAATGTACAACTTTTTGAGCAGCACGGTGTATATACAGAAAAGGAAATGAAGGCTCGCTATGAAATACAGATGGAAGAATACACAAAAACCCTGCTTATTGAAGCCCGTACTATGATTACGATGGTATATCGGCAAATCGGCCCGGCTGTACTCAGTTATATAAAGAGCATTAATGAAACAATTGAAGGTATTCAAAAAACAAGCTCCATGGTTTCTGTTATCTCCATGAAAAATTTGGTCCAAAAACTCGCAGAAAATTACGACATGCTCATGGATACTACACAGGTTCTTGGAGAAACCATCCAAAAAGTCGGAGAATTAAGTGACGTAACAGAACAGGCAATTTTCTGCACCAGTAACATCATCCCTACCATGGAAAAACTGAGAACATATGCAGATACTCTGGAAACTATCACTGCAAAAGAGTCTTGGCCCTTCCCTGTTTACAGTGATTTGTTATTCTATGAATAATAGTAAAAAGTAAACGTTGCAGGAATGGTGTTTAGCCATTCCTGCTCTTTTTTTTTTATTTTTCGGTAGCAACACAGTCAGCCAGTTTTTTATCTTCAGAACCGATGTGTTCGACTAACCAAGAAGAAACAAAATTATACAGTTCCCTCATATTTACAGAATTACCCCGAGAAAAGTCAGAAACCAAAGAAGCTACATAGGTTTTGAAAGTACTATGCTTATCACAATGTTCTTCAATACCGCTGTAGTTACTTTCTCGCATAAGCTCTTCTTCGCAAGAAAAATGATAATTAACATATCTGGCAAGATCTTGCAAGATCAAAGAAATATCTATATCTCTGTAAGGATCTTTTTCGTAAGCAACTTCGTACAGCTTATCTGCAATATCAAACAGCTGTTTATGTTGACTGTCTATAAGATTGTGCCCTACCTTATATTTATCGTTCCAACTTACGTGTTTCTCCATAATAACCTCTTTTATAATCATTACCGTCTTATGTCGGTACCCACGTCAGCTAAATTGATGACATAATATCGATATAACTCGGCACTACACTATCGGCAAAAATACACCTGGCAAAGATAGATATTAAACAAATTATAACTCTTATTCAAAAAAAGGTGCTTTTAAAATCCGCTGATTTCTAGAACCTCTAAACTGTAACATTAAATCTTTTTCTTCCTCTATAAACGGTCCATCTATCAACACATCAATACAAGATAACATGGGCTTTGTGTATACAGTATGTTTTCTGCCCTCTTTCGGTAACAAATCTTTTTCTAAGATATAACCGGTAAAACACCAAATTGTTTTGTCGGGAAAGGCTTGTTTTACCCGCTCCAAAAACCCGGCTAACACAGCTTGATTTTCTTCCTCAAAAGGCTCTCCTCCCAAAACCGTTAAACCACTGATATGGACAGGTTTTAGAGACTCCAAAATCTGTCGTTCTGTCTCTTCTGTGAATTCCTGTCCGTAACAAAAATCCCAAGTATCTTTATTAAAACAGCCTTTGCAATAATTTCTGCACCCAGAAACAAAGAGACTTGTCCGCACCCCTTCTCCGTTGGCAATATCGTTATATTTTATATTTCCGTAATACATATTCACCTCAAAAAAATAAAGCTGTGCAAGGTCTTTGCACAGCTTCTTAGTAAAACACCTGTTACAGATGCAAAACCCGTTCTTTGATTTCTTCTGTCCGTCCCTGATTCCAGTACTGAGTACCGATGTAACCGCAGGTTCTTCTGGCTACATTCATCTTTGACTGATCTCGGTTCTTACAGTTGGGGCATTCCCATACCAGTTTGTTGTCTTCATCTTTTACGATTTGAATTTCTCCGGTGTAACCGCACACTTGACAACAGTCACTCTTTGTATTTAGTTCCGCATACATAATGTGGTCATAAATATGCTTGAGCACTGCCATAACAGCCGGTAAATTATTTTCCATGTTGGGAACTTCAACGTAACTGACGGCTCCTCCGGGAGACAACTCCTGGAACTGAGATTCAAAAGTCAACTTTGTGAAGGCATCCACCGGTTCTGTTACATGGATATGATAACTGTTGGTTATATAATTCTTATCCGTAACGCCTTTTATTTCTCCGAAACGCTGTTTCAGGCACTTGGCAAATTTATAGGTAGTACTTTCCAGCGGAGTTCCGTACAGTGAGAATGCAATAGTGGTTTCGGCACGCCACTGGGCACAAGCAGCATTCAACCGTTTCATAATTGCCAATGCAAAGGGAGTCGCTTCCGGATCTGTGTGAGGCTTACCCTTCATGCGATAGACGGCTTCTGCCAATCCTGCATATCCCAGTGATATTGTTGAATAATTGTTATATAACAATTTGTCGATTTTTTCACCTTTCTGCAAACGGGCAATGGCACCGTTCTGCCACAAAATAGGAGCCACATCGGAAGGAGTACCCAACAATCGATTGTGACGAGCCATCAGTGCACGATAACACAGCTGTAACCGTTCATCCAAAATTTTCCAGAATTCCTCTTCATTTCCGTCGGAAGAACAAGCAACATCTACCAAATTCAGAGTAACTACCCCCTGATTAAATCGTCCGTAAAATTTGGGCTTACCTTCAGGGTCTCGATACACTGTCAAAAAGGATCGACATCCCATACAGGGATAGCAAAACCCTTCTTTCAGTTCTTTCATTTTTTTCTCTGAAATATAATCCGGTACTAAACGTCGTGCAGAACATTTTGCGGCAAGTTCAGTCAAATAATAATATTTTGAATCCTCATGGATATTATCTTCTTCCAACACATAAATCAGTTTGGGGAAAGCCGGGGTTACCCAGTACCCTTTTTCGTTTTTTACACCTTGATAACGCTGCAACAGAACTTCTTCTATGATGAGAGCCAAATCTTCTTTTTCTTTTTCGTTGCGGGCTTCATTCAAATACATAAATACTGTTACAAAGGGGGACTGCCCGTTTGTTGTCATCAAAGTAACAACTTGATACTGAATTGTCTGAACACCCCGGGTAATTTCTTCCCGAACTCGTTTTTCAATTATGTAATTGAACTGGTCAGGGGTATATTCTATACCTAAAACTCTTTCTGTTTCTTTTAAGTCTCTTATAAAACGCTGACGGCTTACCTCAACAAAGGGAGCCAGATGAGTTAAAGAAATACTTTGTCCGCCGTATTGAGAACTGGCAACCTGAGCGATAATCTGAGTTGCAATATTGCAGGCTGTGGAAAAAGAATGGGGTTTATCAATAAAAGTTCCGCTGATAACGGTTCCGTTTTGAAGCATGTCTTCCAAATTGACCAAGTCACAGTTATGCATGTGCTGGGCAAAATAGTCCGAATCGTGGAAGTGAATAATACCTTCTTCGTGAGCTTTTACAATGTCTTCATCCAACAAAAACCGTTTGGTAATGTCTTTACTTACTTCTCCGGCCATGTAGTCTCGCTGTACACTGACGACGGTGGAGTTTTTATTGGAATTTTCCTGTTTTACTTCTTCATTTGCACATTCCAATAGGGTCAAAATCTGTCTGTCTGTAGAGTTGGCTTTTCGCATCAATTCATGTTGATATCGGTAGGTGATATATTTTTTTGCAATGGAAAAGGCACCAACCTTCATAATTTCATTTTCAACTACATCTTGGATAGCTTCCACATTCATCTGCATTTGACTGTCGCGACAGTATTCTTCTACCCGCTCACTTATGCTGTGAATTTCGTCCTCGGAGAGTTGTTCTGCCAAAGGCACCTCTTTGTTAGCCTTTGCCACTGCTACAAAAATTTTTTCAATGTTGAAGGCAACTTCTTCTCCGTTACGTTTGATGATTTTCATTAACTCCCCTCTCTCTTTAATCTAACGCTGATTGGATATTTCAGAATAGCACACAATTATTACGCTAGATATAGTGTTTTTAGTAAGTATACTCTACTACCAGTAGCGTATATCTGTCAATATATTTCTCGGAGTATATCACAAAAAGATAATAATTTTTTCTCATTGATTTTTGTTATTTTCAAAATCTCTTTTTTCCTCAGATTGTAACCGGGGAAAAAAATTCTGATAAAAAAAATCATAAACACATAATTTCTCTCTAATTAAGCGAATAATATATATAGGAAAAACACTGGCGTATTTCCGTTAAAATCTCCAATTTTTTCTGTCACCGGGAAAAAATAGGGAAAAAATACTGAAAAAAGTGTACATATCGTTTTTTTTCCTATACGTCCCAAATACCCTGTGTTACACTTTAGAAGGCTATCTTATTGATAGAGAATAAATAAAGTCATCAGTTATAAACTGAAATTCCATGACTTTATGGCTGTCTCTGTTGTGTACAGACAGCAGGTAGGAGGGTTATGAAAAAACTATGTATTCTTTTTTTCCTGATTGTAGGAACTTGGGGTCTTACGGCACAAACTGTTTATACTACAAGTCAAGCCTCGGACCGACTGGGTTTCTATGTCATCTATCAGGATGATGTTGGAAATGTGTTGAGCCTTGTGCATATTGATGGAGGCTATCTTGTACGCTATTGGGACAAAAAAACTAAAAAAAATTCTGTGGCATTTATAGACATTAAAAAAGACTTTTTTACCGGTTTCACCTACCTAGATACAGCACCCGATATAGGAAATGCTTATACCGACTACGTAGAACCCCTCCTTGTAACAAAAGAAGAATACCTGAATCTTATTGAGCCAAAGCTGGAAGATCTGTTTTCTTACACTGATATGGGAGTCCGACAACAAATGCCCATTGGCCTGCTTATCAGCAAAACAGATTTGAACGGAAAACTTGTATCTGAAGGATATGTTGATTTTTATATACCCATAACATATTTACACAGCGTAAAAGATAATCGGGGTAAAACGATCCTTACCTGTATCCGTTTTGGAGCTATCCAATCCTACGACGAATTGCCGTATTTTTTTCAGTTCAACGAAGCTTTTCAACCCAACCTACGTCCCATGAAAAAGGCTGACACAAAAAAATGGCAAAAGGTGACCATAAATAACATGGAAATGGACTTGCCGGAATCTTGGCAATACATAAATATGCCGGACTTACAGGCCTGCGTATACAGCCAAACAACTCAAAGTGACTCAGTCATTTTTGCACGACATACAAGTTTAGCTGCCAATCAGTGCAAAGACGTAGCCACCTATATATGGTTTTTTATGTACAATGTATACAAACAGGCGGCAATTGTTCCCGATTCCGTTGAAGTAAAACAAATGGGAGAAGCTCTGTGGATATCTTTTGACATAATCGATTCCAAATACACGGAACTTAACACCATTATTTTGGCTTTTTTTCAAGACGGGGATACTGTAGATTATTTGGAAATCACAGGTTATGCTGATTTTGTTGCAAAAAACAAAAGTATGTATGAAAAAATAGTCACCAGTACCCGAGTAAAATAAAAAATCAGGCTGTTCGGTACGATTTATAACTGAAGTGCACCTCCTAAAATTCAACTTTATTTGTCCAACTCTAGGGGTACACTTCAAACCGAACAGCCCTTTTTTGAATTATAGTGAGTTCTTGTATATTAAGCCTTTTCTCCGGAAATCATCTGTTCTTTAGGATGATTCCACAACTTTGTATTTTGACCTTCCCGATCAAAATTTTCCTGTTCTTTTTCCCATCGTCCTACGTTTCTTACAAAGTTTATAATCAAGAAAAAGGCCACGATCATAGCCCCAAAGTCTGCTGCCGGTGCTGCAAAAAGAACACCCTTTATACCCATAAAATGGGGTAAAACCAGTACTAAAGGTATAAAACAAATTGTATCCCGCACTAAAGAAGAAATAACCGCTGCTACCGGCTTTCCTACAGCCTGAAAAAAGATTCCGTTTACTTTTATAATACAGGAGAAGGTTAAAAACAAAAAATAACTTCTGAAAGCCAAAGCGGAAAATTCCCAATAAGCGTTGGGGTTGGGGATATTCGTAGGCAACCCAAAAATTCGTACTATGGCCAAGGGTGCAGCTTCAAACAAAACTGTAGTTGCCAAACCCACTACAATAGCCGATGCCAATATAGCTTTGTAAAGAACCTTCAATCGTTTATAATTCCCTGCACCCATGTTATAACTGATAATAGGCTGACTACCCAATACAATTCCCACAACAATATTGATAACAACTACCAGTACTTTACTCATTATCCCGAACACTGCAATAGGAATGTCTGCTCCATACACAGAAAGAGCTCCGTATCGTGCCAACATCATATTAGATACAACAGTAACCACCAAAACAGTAATCTGGGTAATAAACGTTGATATTCCCAAGCTGGCAGGAACCTTAAACACTTTGAAATCAGGAATAAAACTTTTTAAATGAAGCTTAAAGGTTTTAGGTTTGAAAAAATAAATTGCGGACAACACAAAAGACACGAATTGCCCCAAAACAGTGGCCCAAGCAGCACCGGCCATGCCCCACTTAAAAACAAAAATAAACAACCAATCTAAGAAGATATTTACTACTGCCCCGATAATCATTGAAGCCATAGCAAACACCGGTGAACCGTCAGCTCGAATAATTCCCAACATAGTATTTGAAATAACAAAAAAGGGAAAAGTGGCCAAAACAATATCAAAATATTCTGTAGCCATTGCTATGGTATTGGAAGAAGCTCCAAAAATCCTCAGCAAAGGCTCCTTTACGGGATACAATACAGCCATGGCTAACAGACTCACCAACAGAGCGACAGAAATACCTGTTCCGATCCCTCGGTGAGCTTTTTCCATGTCTCCTTTCCCTTGACAGATACTTAGAAAAGCAGCACAACCGTCACCAATAGCCCATGCAAAAGCCTGTGCAATAATAAATATGGGAAAAACGACCCCTGTTGCAGCATTACCCAAGGTACTAAGCTCACTGTTACCGATAAAAATCTGATCTACAATGTTATAAAAGGAACTTACAAGAAGAGATAAAATACAGGGAACAGAAAAACGAAACATAAGTTTTGAAATCCGTTCTTCTCCCAAATAGCTACTGACACAGGAATTTTTCATATAACCTCCACAAAAATTAAGAGGCTTTATCAAAGGAAAACCTCAAAAAACTTGGAGGTCTTTATTTGAAGAAAGCTACCTGAAAACTTGGAGGTCTTTTGAAAAAAGCTACCTGAAAACCGGCGGAAGTATACCTTAAAAACACAGTTTAAAGCAATACCCCCACCTTGAATAAAAACTATATCTTAAAGACAGAAACGTCGTCCATGAGACCTTCCACAATACTTTGATTATGGTTATTGGTCTGAACTATTTCCTTGAGAGACTCCTCTACTTTTCCGGCACCTTTGCTTATTTCATTCATGCTTTCAGTTATTGTAGTAGTTACTTCCACCAATTTTTCCATTTCTATACTGATTTCTTTACTACCTTGCAGTACGGTCGTAGAACTTTCATTAACGGAAGCAGATATATCATTGATTATATGCATTGCCTCCAAAACCTGTCCGCTACCTTCTGACTGCTCCTGCATTGCGTGCATAATAACAGTTTCTTGATTTTGCACAGACTGGGCAAAATCGAAAATAGTACCGAAATGTTGTTCAACTTCCTGAGTGTTTTCGGAAACAGCATTTATAGATGTTCCCAAATCCTTTAGACGGGAAGTAATTGCCAAACTCTGAGTACTTGAATCCTCTGCCAACTTTCTGATTTCATCGGCAACAACAGCAAATCCCTTTCCGGCTTCCCCGGCATGGGCTGCTTCAATGGCAGCATTCATAGCCAACATGTTGGTTTGTTCTGCAATATGCTTGATAATGGCACTGGCTTCCAACAATCCTTCAGACTCTTCGTAGATCCGTTTTGAAATATTAACGGCATTCTCTACCGTCTTTTGTCCCTGAGAAGCGGCAATACCAAGATTGTTAACTGTATCTGTATTCTTCTTCAGGATGTCGGAGACAGAACGAATATTTGCTACCATCTGTTCAATGGCGGCAGAGGCCTCCACCACGCTAGAAGCCAATGTTTCAATGTTGGCATCCTGACTCTTAATTTGATTCAAGATATTAACAACTGTAACTTGAGTCTCTTCTACTCCGGCAGACTGATTGATCATCTCAGACTGAACCCGAGAAATGGCATTCATGGACTCTTCAATTACGTGTTCTGCATTATCTACCCGGCTGGTCATAAAACTCAGGGAGTCTGATGTTTCTGTAGCACGATTTTTTATCTCAGATATCAACCCTCGAGTATTTCCCGTAAAGCTATTTATTGAATTGACTAACAAACCCAATTCATCCCGAGACTCTACATGCAAATCTACGCAGGTATAATCCCCTGTAGCAACTTTATCTATTGAAGTTAAAACCTTAATTACCCGCACAAAAATAGATTTAATTATTCTATAAAAAACAAAAAATGCAACACCGGCACCCACAATGCTGGCAGGCAGAACCCGTTGAACGTAGTAAAGCGGA
>JAHLFV010000034.1 GCA_018883625.1 Candidatus Treponema excrementipullorum | reverse complement strand
CAGATGTGTATAAGAGACAGGTATAGAAGCTCTGAGATATGGAGAGACTTCCTTGTTATGGATCTTATTTGCGGTGCTCTACTGTGCGCTTTGTGTCTGTTTTGTTTTATGGGGATTAAAGTCAGATGGCGGGGTACAGGACTATACCGTGGTACCGGAAGCAAATTAGCGAAAGTTTCTTATTAAGGATTCCTTAATCAACAGTTTACGATAAAGCGAAAAAAAAAGAGGCTACCCTCACGAAGTTTGATCTTCTGTTGGGTAGCCTTTGTTACATTGGAAGGATGCGATTAAGCCTGTCCGGCAGAACCCAATACTTCCTTATTTTTGTGCATATAAAGTTTTTTCAACTCATCTCGAGCAGGTCCCAAATATTTGCGGGGATCAAACTCTGCAGGGTTTTCGGCAAATACCTTTCTGATAGCTGCAGTCATTGCCAAACGACCGTCTGAGTCAATATTGATTTTACATACAGCTGATTTAGCTGCTTTACGGAGCTGTTCCTCGGGAATACCTACTGAGTCAGCCAATTTTCCACCGTACTTTTCGATTTCTTTTACATATTCTACAGGAACAGAAGAAGATCCGTGAAGAACAATGGGGAAACCGGGGAGTTTCTTTTCAATTTCTTCCAAAACATCAAAAGCCAACGGAGGTGGTATAAGAACACCGTCAGCTGTACGAGTACACTGTTCAGGCTTAAATTTCTGACGTCCATGGCTTGTTCCGATGGAAATAGCCAAAGAGTCAACACCTGTTCTGCTAACAAAATCCTGTACTTCTTCAGGTTTTGTATAGTGGCTTTCTTCTGCAGAAACATCGTCTTCTACACCGGCTAACACACCAAGTTCTCCCTCTACTGTTACATAGTTGGGTAAACTGTGAGCGTAGTCACAAACTTTCTTTGTAAGAGCAACGTTCTCATCATAGGGAAGGTGTGAACCGTCAATCATAACGGAAGAAAATCCACTGTCGATACAGTCTTTACACAGCTCGAAAGAATCACCGTGATCAAGATGCAGTACGATAGGGATGTCATAACCAAGTTCGTGGGCATATTCAACAGCACCGCGAGCCATGTTTCTCAACAGATTTTTGTTGGCATATTTTCGAGCTCCAGAAGAAACCTGCAAAATAACAGGTGATTTGGTTTCTACACAAGCCTGAATAATAGCTTGGAGCTGTTCCATATTGTTAAAGTTATAAGCGGGAATAGCATATCCCCCCTTTACAGCTTTTGCAAATAACTCTTTGGTATTTACAAGACCCAGTTCAGTATAGTTTGTCATACTAGACTCCTCCAATAGATATATATCGAATATATGCCTTTAAGGGAAAATAATCAATAGAAAAAATGTAAAATAAAAAAAAAGAGTTTGACAAATCAGTGCTGAAAAAATATAATTGTGACGATAAATGTTAGTGATAGTGTAACTATATCTTTTCAACTAAAAAGGAGTATAGGATGAAGCAGGGCTTTTTTGTCTTTATAAGTCTCGTTCTTATGGTCTTGTTTTGCGTTCCTGTTTTCGGACAGGTGAACAGTAAGAGCGTAGAAACATTTAGTATTGATAATTTTGATACTGCTGGTGAGATGGAATGGACTTGGGATGTTCAGGCAAGCCGATTGGTTGCAGATGGATATCCTGTTCTTGGTTATGTAAAGGGAATGCCTAATTCTTTGAAAAACCTTCAGAAAGAAGGTGATCCCGAACCGATGGTATTGGGTGCCAAGGTCAGTTTTAATCGCAAAGGCGACAACTGGATGGAGATTTACCCCACAAAAGCCGGGGAAGACGGTGAAGTAAAGAATTACGAAGTTCCTTTGCAGGGAATCGTTTCTCACTTTGACTTGTGGGTATGGGGTGCAAATTATACATACTATGTAGAGTTGCTTGTTCGTGATGCTCTCGGCAGTGTTCATGTAATTCCCGTTTGTACAACAGATTTCGAAGGATGGAAAAACTTTACAATAAAGGTTCCCTCTACAATTCCTCAGCGTTCAAGTTTACGCTCCGGTCCTGAGACCTTAGCTTTTGTAGGGATCCGCGTACGGTCAGATTTCAATGAATATGTAGATGACTATGTTGTTTACTTTGACAATTTGAAATACACAACAAGCATTTTGGAAAACATTTACGATGGTTATGAACTCCGATATGCCGATTTTGGTGGAGAAGCAACTGACTCAACAGAGACAACAGGTGCTCCAGAAGGTGTTCAGACTGTTGAAGGTGAAAAATAGGGGGCTTGGATAAAATGAAAAAATTAGTTACCATATTGGTTATTTCTTGCCTATTTGGAGCAGCATTTGCACAGAATTCTTCTCTCTCTGCTCCTGATCCTGCAACTGTAGGAAACGACTCAGCACGCCAGTCTCTCAGAGAGGTGTCTGTAGATCTTTTTGAAAGAGAAGGTTCTTGGAACGCAAGCATTTCTCCTGATAATGGAATTATTTCCGCTCGTTTGTTCACCGGTTCTCCCCTCGGCAAACAGCCTCTGGAAGAGAATGCAGATGTGGAAGACTCTAAAGTATTGGGTGTTAAGGCTGAATTTTTCAGAAGAGGAATCAACAGTTTTTACATCACAGCTGCACGTCCTTTACCTGTAGAAGGTATTACAAAGACTGTATCTGTATGGGTGGCTGGTAGAAATCAGCCCCACGATTTGTATTTGTTGGTTCAGGATTATTTTGGAAATAATTTTGAATTGTACATGGGTAATCTTGCTTTCTCTGGTTGGAGAAAGTTGACTGTTGCTGTTCCACCATCACCGGATGGGGAGAGAGGAATTGTACAGCAGAGTTTCTACTTTGGTGATAAGCCCGGTTTGAGAATTATCGGATTCCGTGTAGACTGTGATCCTATTTACGCTCGTGGTGCATATTACATCTACTTTGATGACTTGCGTGTTGTAACAGACTTGTATGATGTTGAGAACCGCAATGAAGACGATATGATTGACAACTGGTAGTAGAACCAGGAGTTGTTAAGGGGCTACCTCTTGTGGTAGCCCTTTTATTTTGTATATGTACCTATTTTTTTCTTTACCTATAACTTCAATGATTTGAGCTTTTTTTAGCACCCATAACATACAGTTTGCTTCTTTTGTGATTTTTTTTATGTGATTACTGGAAAATTGAAGGGGTAAGTTTTTCGGCAGAAGATTGATGTAGTCTGCAGCTGATGCAAATGTATATTTTTTTCCTATTTTCTTTAATTGTTTGCCGGTTTTGATCCAATCTTTTCTGAGTTTTTTGTTTTTTACCAGTTTTTTTTCTTCTGGGGTTATTTTTTTTCTTTCTTCTATAATTTCTGTTTCGATAATTTCCAATGTAAAGTTTGGATGGAGTAAAAAAGGATACAGAGCAGTTAATTCCTTAAAAATATGATAAATATTTTGTTTTTTTGGACTGATTCTCTGTGTGTTTTTACCGTCAAGAAATGTGGTTTTTATGTATTTTTTTGTGACAATGGGATGTACCACCGTAACGGAATATGTAGGTAACAAAAACTCCAGTTTATTTTTTAGTTTGTCTAAACTACCGGTTTGAATTTCTATTATTCTTTTATCTGTAACAATATCACATATTTTACCTTCTACCTCTACTTCCATCTGTCCATTTTCTGTGTGAGCATAGAGAATTTTAATTGATTTATGTAGTTCTGATTCAAAAAAAGTATTTATCATAAAACTACTATATATTTGTATAGGATAAATGTAAACACTTCATTTAGTTTTTAGTATTTTTTTTTATTTGTGATAGACAGGAGCATTATTTTAGCTATAATGAATCAATGGTGGGAAAAAAATGGAATTTGTGGGAATTTGTGGATGGAATTGCTGACAGGTGAATTCCGCAATACCTTGGATGAAAAGGGACGGGTTCCTTTTCCTGCCAAGTTGCGGCGAGAACTTACAGAAGAATCATTGATTATTACTCAAGCTGTAGACCGTTGTTTATGGTTGTTCACGAATGAGGAGTGGAATAATTTTTCTTCTAAGCTTATGGGAGCTGCATCTCCTTTTAGTAGTAAGGATCGTCTTGTGGTTAGACACTTGATAGCACCGGCGCAAACTGTAGAGTTTGATAAAGCCGGTCGTCTAAATATTCCTCAAAGTTTGAGAGAATATGCTAATTT
>JAHLFV010000033.1 GCA_018883625.1 Candidatus Treponema excrementipullorum | reverse complement strand
AGTTAGATGAGTATAAATTTTATGCTACAGAAACAAAGATACAGGAAGTTGTCAATTTACTATTAAATGAATCACTTTTTGCTTCTGCCCGTTTTATCGTTTTTTATGGGGCGGAGTTACTGAAAAAAAAGGAAGATTTGGAAGTCCTTACAGGATGGATAAAATCAGCCACACCTTCTTCCGTGCTGATTCTAGTATCGGAAGAAAATAGCTGCGATAAAAAATTGGAAAATCTCATTCCCAAAGAAAACAAAAAAATATTTTGGGAAATGTTTGAGAATAGAAAAGAACAATGGCTTTTTGATTTTTTCAAAAAAAATAGTTATAGCCTTACAGATGAAGCTAATTCCCTTATTTTGGATATGATAGAGAATAATACCGAGTCTTTAAAAACGGAGTGTGGCCGTTTTTTTCTCTGTTTTGAAAAAGGGTATACCATCACCGCGGAAGATGTAGAAAAAATTCTTTCTCACAACAGGGAAGAATCTGCATTTACTCTTTTTGATAGTCTCTGTCAGGGAGATAAAAGACCTAGTGTACGACTCGAGTCTTCTTTGGACATCCTGCAAAAGATACGACTTTCTAAGGATTCAAATTCTGTTCAGCTTATTGCAGGTCTTACATACTGTTTTCGTCGTTTACAGGTATGGCACGGATTGTTGGCAGAAAAGGAATTTCCCTCAGATTTAGACTATAAAATAAAGGGTTTTGCTTCAAAGAAGGCTCAAAAACAATACAGGAGTGCTACTAAGCTTTGGTCTTTGAATGACACAGACGTAATTCTTGCTGCTTTAGCTTCTGCTGACATGGAGATACGTTCCGGCGGTTCCCCCATAGAGGATATTGTTCTCCAAAAACTTCTCTACTCTATAGTGTACAAAAAGGGAAGGAAATTAGAGCAGTGGGAAGAACCGCCGTTCTAGAATCTGCTATATCAATTCTACTGAAGAACAGTATTCAGTATATCTTTTAGGCTCAAAAGTTCTTCCTTGGTCATGGTGATTCCCTTTCCCATTTTCTGATGATCCGGGGACCAACTCCTGATGTCATACTTTGCTTCCCTTCCACCCCAAGATACAAGATTCAGCTCTACTTGCCATCCTCCCTTGCCTTGAGAGATAACTCCGATGTGTTCTGTGATAGAAAATGTAAAATCGTCCGCCATAGTAACCTCGCTTTATTATGTTTGTTCCTATAGAGATTATAGCATAAAATGGAGATGTTTAGACTCTAAATGAAAAAAAAACTGATTTTTTTTCATTTTGTGCAATAAAAAAACTTGCGATATCAAATATTCTGTTATATTCTGAGGTCGTATTGTTAGAATTGTGTTAATGGGGGAAAATAATGAAAAAAACAAATTTATTTTTAATGTTTTTAGCCTGTACATTGGCGATTTTTTCTTTTATCGGATGTAGTTCAACACCGGAAGTCGCCCCTGTTGAGGAAACTCCAGGAGAAACCGTGGTGGTAGATGTTCCTACCAGTGATGAATTAAAAGCCATTTTGGAAGCTGTAACTCAGGCAAAGGAAGCTGCAAAGGAAGCAGGAGCAGATGTTGCATATCCAAGTGAATTTGATAAAGCTGCAACGACCCTTGAAGAACTTGTAGCTTTATACAATTCAGGTACAACGGAAGACTTGAATGCCAAGTTGGATGTTGTAAAAAATGACTTCCTTGTCCTTGAAAAACTTACCTTGGCCGAAGTCTTGAAAACACGCATTGTTGATGAAAATTTGCAGGGAGTGGATCCTGATTCTTTTAATAAGGGTGAAACTGAATTAGGTAACGCAAAATCACTATATGCTGAAGGTGCAAGCAGTGCAGAAGTTTTACCTATTGCAACATCAGCCTATGATGCATTTTTTACCGTTTTGAATAAAGGTTACAAGGATAGAGCTTTTGATGCAAAAGACAGAGCTACTGCGGCCAAACAAAAGGCTGATTCCATTAAGTGCGCTGTGGCTGAAAAAGCAGCATATCAGGAAGTTGATTTGATTTTTATGAGTGGAGAAACCAGTTTCGGTAACGGTTTTTATGAAGAAGCTTTCCAAAGATATGAAAAATCAGCGGTAGGTTTTACGGACTTATATGAAACAGTGTTAGTTAAAAGAACAGCCGCTCAGGCTGCTATTGACAGTGCTCAGAAAAAGATTGATTCAGCCGCTGCTATAGCTGCTGAAGCCGATGAAAAAGCTCCGTTACAGGATGAAGGTGAAAATCAGGAATAACAGGGGGTGTTCATGAAAAAACTAATATTATTTGTTCTTGTTATAGTTTCGTCTGTAAATTTATATGCTGCCAGTTACAAAGATAATCAATATCAGAAGTTAGCGGAAGCCTATGCCGTTAAGGCTCAGACTGCTTTTGATGAAGGTGAGTATGATTTGGCAGTAGAATATACCCGTCAGGCAGAAGAAAATGCGGCTTTATCTCAACAGTATGTAGAGATGATGTTGTTGAGGGCTGATGCCGATACCCAGATTCGGGTTGCTGCAAATAGGCTGGTTTGGGCTCGCAGTATTAAAGCTGATGTGAACCATGCTGATATTTACAATGAAGGTGTCAGACTTTTAGAAGAAGCTCGTACTGCTTTTGAAGCAGAGGATTATGTTAAAGCTAAAGAATTAGCCTTGGCCTCCATGGAAGCTCTAAAAGCATTACCGGAAGATACTTCCGGAACATTCCCTGAGTATTATGTGGTTGAGTCTTGGTCAACCACAAGAGATTGTTTTTGGAATATTGCGGGAAAACCTTTTGTATACAACGATCCGTGGCTATGGAAGCATCTTTATGATGCCAATAAGGATGTTTTAAATGCACCTGATAATCCTGATTTGATTAGTCCTGGCGTTAAAATACGGATTCCTTCTATTTCCGGGGAAACACGATCTGGAACCTATGATCCAGCAAAAGAATACGATACTTTCAAAAAATAAACGATATTCGGATGAATGACATCAATACCTTGTTTTCGTTTGGTTTCCAGCAGAAAACAAGGTATTTTTTTTATTTTTTTGTATTTATTTTATGCTGACGGTAGAGTTGTAATGCAGCAACCATGAGTCCGTGGGGAAACTCCGCGGAACCCATTTTTTCAAAAACTTCTTCTTCCGGTAGAGTAAAATACTCTACGAATTCATCTGGATCCAAATGCTGTGTTCCGGTGGGAATAAGTTCTTCTGCCAGAAAACAGTGAACTGTATTAGACATTATAGCCGGATTGGGACTAAAGCTTCCCAGGTGTGTTAATTTTCCTATTTCATAGCCAGTTTCTTCCAAAACTTCCCGTCTGGCTCCTGCTTCAGGGGCTTCCCCGGGATCTATAACTCCACCGGGAAATTCGGTACTGACAGATAATGTTCCGTGTCTCCACTGTTTAACCATGATAAACCGTGTTGGATTTTCCAATACGGGAATTACTATTACCCAATCGGGAGCATCGAGAACTACGTAATTTCCTTCCATGTTTTTAGGTGAACAGCTTTTTTGTTCAAAAATGTCAAAAACAGGTGTTTTAAAAACCTGCTTTCTGTCCACTAAAGACCATTCCAGTTTTTTTTCTGACATAATTACAAATCCTTTGACAATACTTTTGTTTAGGTTTATTCTATAATTGTTGTTTTTGCAAAAAAACTCAAGTGTCATATCAATATATTGATGTTTAGCAGACAAGAAATGATTGTATGATAAAGGAGGAGTAATATGGCTATAATTGCTATTTCAAGACAGGTTGCTGCTCTTGGAGATGAAATTGCTGCTGAAGTTGCTAAGAGACTGGGATATTCTTTTG
>JAHLFV010000002.1 GCA_018883625.1 Candidatus Treponema excrementipullorum | reverse complement strand
GTATAGTTATGTTTATATGAGATAGCTTGCAAGTTTATTGATTGGGTATCTAGAAGAATGTAGAATGAATAAATATTACCAAAATATTATTTTGACAGGCGTGTTCCCGGCTTTAATTAGTCCCCGCCATTTACACACTTTTTATGACAGGGGCTAGCTTTTTTCAATGGTATATGTTTTTTACTCTTTAAGCAAGATTATGATCTATAGTTAAGAGTTCAAGGTGAAAAATGATATTATTTGCTTTTTTATATATTTTTATATTTTTTTTATTTTATATGTATGGGTGGATTACTCAACTAAGGGTTAGTAGCACTATCGTTTTTTCAAGTTTTATTTTTTTTGCCTTAGCTTATGGTTTAATTGGTTATAATATTATCCCGCCTGTGGGTTGGGATTTACATCGTCATTATGAACTCTTAGATGTAGCGCGGAAACATGGCATAGAATTTATTTTTTTTGATAGTCTTTATAAAGGTCAATTAGGTAGTGCACTTCTTTTTAGTATAATTGCTTTATTACCTAGTAATCAGTTTCTACCGTTTCTTACAATTTTTATTGAATATGTAATATTGGGATATATCGTAACAGATTATGCTTCACGAAAGGGACTTGGAGTACGAGATATATTTATAGCATTAATTTTTCACCTTACTTTATGTAATATAGCTTGGGTTCTGTCGACAATCAGACAACCATTTGCCCTTTCAATAGTTAGTTTAGCTGTTTATTTAGATCTTGAACGTAAGAAAAAAATAAGTATTGTATTTTACATTCTTTCTGTATTGATACATCCCTCTTGTTTGGGTGTTTTTCTTTTAATTTTGCTTTTTCATATTTTTAGGAAAAATACGTTTATTCCTTTTTTACTCTTAGGATGGAGTTATTTTTCAAATCAAATTGGAAGTATTTTAATTAGTACCAATATTAGATTTTTATCATATATCGGATCAATGCTGATAGGGTATGTAAATTACACTCAGGGAAGTTATGAGGATAATCGTCCTGTCATCATGAATTTAATTATATTACTATCCTTTGCTGGCCTAATAATAAATGAGTTATATAAAAAAAAAAACAAGGATATGTCACTAAGATTTTTATTATGGTCAATTGCATTTACAATAGGATGTTTTGCTTCACAGCAAATATTTATGCGGTATTGTATGTTTATCTCCTTTATACCATATTCAATTCTAAATTGTTTTTCAATTAATAGAAAAACAAAGTATGTTGTAAAAAAATTAGATTTGTTTCTACTTTTTTTCTTTTTTGGTATGTTTTTGTTTCAATTAGTTCAGGCTACTTCTCATGGTGCAGTTCTTAATTAATAATGGTTCTAATAAGAATTTAATATCTGTTATTGTTCCGGTATATAATGTTGAGTTACTACTTGATCGGTGTGTTTCCTCAATTACGAATCAGACTTTTACAAATTTAGAAATCATCCTTGTCGATGATGGGTCAACAGATGGTTCTGGTATGATTTGCGATTTATGGTCAGATAAAGATACAAGAGTAAAAGTAATACATAAGAAAAATGGGGGACTGGCTTCAGCTAGAAATGCAGGATTGGTTTTAGCTTCAGGTAACTACATAAGTTTTGTAGACTCTGATGACTGGATTTCGCCAGAAATGCTTAGAATTCTTTATGAAAAAATTAATTTAAATAATGCAGATATTGCTGTGTGCAATTATTATGTGGCTAAATCCGAGTGTGAATATTATGCAGGACAACTATTTAAAGATCGTATTTATGAAGGTTATCAAGCATTGAAGCAGGCCATGATTGATAATTTACCTCATACTGTTTGGTGTAAGTTAGTACAAAGACAAGTACTTGAGAATGAAGATAAACAACTGGATGCCTTTTTTATTGAACAGCGATACGAAGATACCTGTTATTCATTAAGAGAATATTTTAAAGCAAAAAAAATAGTTGTTACTTCAGAAAGGCTGTATTATTATTACAGCAACTCTGATAGTATAACATCTGTTCCGAAAGATTCAGATTTTATTGATATTGAGAATAATATTTTATATGTTAGCAAGTATCTAAGCATGGTAGTACCTAAGGAAATTTTTGATTGTTTTGCCGTGATAACATTAATTTTTATGTTACAGTTATCATTTACTAAAGGAGATGATTATAGGTCTCGTATAATAACACATAGAATTAATGAAAAAATAAAGAAGCTTCCCATGAACGTAATTTTAAAAAGCAAGGCATGGAAGAGACTGATAATTGCAAAATTACACTTAATACATTTTTTTTTCAAAATAAGATATAGGAATTAATATGAAAACGATTGCAATTTGTAGTTCTGGAGTAAAACCTATACCAGCTGTTCTTGGTGGAGCTGTTGAATGTTTAACCACTGTATTACTTGAGCAAAATGAAAAATATAATGAATTTCAAATAGATGTTTATTCAGTTTATGAAAAGGAATTGTGTAAATTTAAATATTGTAATACAAAAATAATACAAATAAGAAATTGGCAGAAGTTTTTTCCTGTTCGTGCTTCTTTTTCTTTGTTGAATAGAGTGTTGCGTCTCTTTCACATCAACAAACGATATGATTTTATGTCTTTAGTTATTCCTCTTAGAATGAAGAACAAATATGATGCGATTATTGTTGAAAACAATGTTAGCATCTATTTTTTATTACGTCATAGATTTCCTGAAAAAAAAATACTACTTCATCTACATAACGACTATGACACTATAGAATATGATTTTGATAAAACAGAAAAACGTATAAGAGTTGCAGGTATGTCGGCAGATGCTATACTTGCTTGTAGTACATATTTAAAAGAACATATTCAAAATTTAGATATAAAAAAAAATTGTTATTTGCTCGAAAATTGCATAAATAAAGAGTTATTTCGAAGAGATAATAGATTAGTAATAGAACAATCACGCTCTCTCAAAGAAAAATTTTCCATTGTTGATGATGAATTTGTAATCCTTTTTTGTGGCCGATTTAGTGAAGAAAAAGGGCTTTTACAACTGTTACAAGCAGTAGAAAAGATTAACATTCAGTTTAAGTTACTCATTGTTGGAGACACATGGTTTAAAACACGTTCAGAAAATATATATGCTACTCAAATAAATTTATATCTTGAAAAACTTGGAAATAAAATAATTAATTTGGGTTATGTGGACACAAATCAAATGCCCTCTGTATATTTATGTTCCTCTATTACAGTTGTTCCTACACAATGTGTTGAGGCTTTTGGTATGACAGCTCTTGAATCGATAGCTATGGGAATTCCTTGTATAGCTTCAAAATGTGGTGGTTTGATAGATATTGTTTCTCCAGATTGTGGGTTGTTGATTAATTTAGGAAAAAGTTATGTAAATGATTTAAGAAATTCGATTATAAAAATACATGATGACCATGCTTTATATGAAAAATTCAAATACAATTGTTCCTTGAAGATAACAAAATTTCAGAATGAAGCAGAGTATTTTTTTTCATTTCTTAAGATTATGCAAGATATTTTTTGTGAATAGCTTTTATTAGTTAAAACTAAAGGGAAGATATATGTTATTTTCGAGGGAAAAAATATCTTATAACTATCTCTTCGTCGGTTCCGGTTTATTCTCCGCTGTTTTGGCACACAAATTTGTAGCGCAAGGTAAGTCCTGTCTTGTATTGGACAAACGCTCCCATATTGGTGGGAATATTTACACAGAGAACATTGATGGAATTAATGTTCATACATACGGTGCTCATATTTTTCATACCGATTCAAAAGAAATATGGGACTTTGTAAATCAATTTGCTGAATTTAATCGGTATACCAATTGCCCGGTGGCACATTATAAAGGCGAACTCTATAATCTGCCTTTTAATATGAACACATTCAGTAAAATCTGGCCGGATGTGGTAACTCCTGAACAGGCTAAAAGGCGTATAGAAGAACAATCCTCTGAGATGGCCGGAAAAGTCCCCCGTAATCTTGAAGAACAGGCAATCAGTTTGGTTGGACGAGACATCTACGAACGGCTTGTAAAAGGCTATACGGAAAAACAGTGGGGGCGTTCCTGTACCGAGTTACCAGCGGAAATAATTAAGCGTTTGCCACTACGGTACATTTTTGACAATAATTATTTTAATGACCGTTATCAAGGAATTCCTATCGGTGGATATACCAACTTAATAGAAAAAATGTTATCCGGTGCCGATATCCAACTGAACACGGATTATTTTTCTGATAAAGAATACTTTGATAGCTGTGCAGAAAAAATAATTTTTACCGGTCCTATAGATCGGTACTTTGATTATTGCTTGGGAGAATTGGAATATCGTAGTTTACGATTTGAAACAGAATCTATGCCAGTTCAAAATTATCAGGGAAATGCAGTAATAAATTATACAGAAGCCGAAATTCCCTATACTCGCATTATAGAGCATAAGCATTTTGAACCTGACAATAAAGAGTGTTTAGAACAAGAAACAACTATTATAACCCGTGAATATCCTGCTGATTGGAAGGTGGGAGATGAACCATATTATCCGGTGAATGATAGTAAAAATTCAGCCTTATACAACAAATATAAAGAGCTTGCATCAAAAGAGAAAAAAGTTGTATTCGGCGGTAGGTTAGGTATGTATAGATATTTTGATATGGATGATACCATCGCTGCCGCTTGGAATTTATTGAAACTTTATAATTTATAACAAATTAATTCTTATATAGAAAACAAAAATCATTATCTCATTAACATCTAATATAGAGGATACTCATGGAAAAGAAAGAAACAGTCTCGATTATTATTCCCATGTATAAAGGGGCGAGTTTAGTTGGAGAGACTATAGAGTCTGTATTACGACAAACATATGATAACTGGGAAATGATTATAGTAGATGACTGTTCGCCTGATGATGGTGCCGGAATAAAAGTTGTTGAGGAATACGCAAAAAAAGATGCTCGTATAAAACTAATAGCTTCTAAAGTGAATAAAGGATCTTCCGGTGCCCGTAATGAAGCTATGAGAAATGCTACGGGGCGATATTTTGCCTTCCTTGATTCTGATGATATATGGCATTGTAATTATTTAGCTACAATGATGGATTATATAGAAAAAAATACAGGTACAAACGCTGCTATTTTTTATTGCGGATACAGAAGAATGAATGCTACATGTACAAATGAGTTATTAAAACCATATACAAATCCGGGAAAGAAAACTTTTAAGAAATTGTTATATCATTGTCCCATTTTTCCTAGTGCCGCTATAGTTGATACAGAGAAGATAGGAGACCTTGTTTTTTTTAGAGAAGAGTTGAGAGCCCTCAGAGATGATTACGTCTATTGGTTAGATATTTTAAGTAAGGGCTTCACTGCCTTGGGTATTAGTGATGTCTTGGTAGATTACCGAATGCGTGAAGACAGTATGACTGCAAGCAAGAAAAAGATGATAAAGCCTCAATGGTTCGTTTATCGTAAGATTTTGGGTTTTAATATTATAAAAAGTAGTTTTTATCTTTTAACATGGGCAATCAATGGTTTATGGAAATATGGTCGGATGTAAAATTTTCAGTCTAGTAGTTACTTCCGCCACGGTACTGCCTTCCCCGTAGATGCCGTGGCTTTTTTTGTTCCGATAAAACTTCAGTGATCTTTTACTGAAATTTCAGTGATCTTTTATTCAAACTTCAGTGATCTTTTGTTCAAACTTCAGTGATCTTTTACCCAAACTTCACTGATCTTTTACTCAAACTTCAGTGATCTTTTGTTCAGAGCCGGGACATAAGTGCTACATAAGAACTATAGATTTTTCATATTTCGAGTTTTTCCCAAGGAATCAGCATTCCGTTTTGGGTTTTCATGGGATTATGCCCGGTATAAATAACAGAGCAATTTTCCGCCGGAATACCGGAAAAACGAGTCCACTGCTTTAGGTTTTTAAAATAGTCTTCCGAATACGTTGCTCCCGATTTTATTTCCCAGGCACTTATAGCAGCTTCGGCGGTACTTGCACTTTTGCAGAGAAGGTCTATTTCCACTCCGGTCTTATCACGCCAGAATGTTGTGGCTGGTTCTTCACCTTTATTAAAAGCTGACATCCTGAATCTGTTTATAACCATATTTTCAAAAAGATTTCCCCTAAGATAATGGGAATCAATCTGTTCTGTATTTTGTATTTCGAGGAGAGAACAAGCAAGACCTGTATCGTAAAAATAGAGCTTGGGGCTTTTTATAATTCGTTTTGAGAAATTACGGTAGTCCGGCTGAAGAAAATAGATGATAAAACAGGTTTCAAGAATTGAAAGCCATGATTTTGCCGTAGTTGTACCTATGCCGCAATCGTCAGCAAGATTTTGAATGTTCAAAAGTTGTCCTATTCTTCCTGCACACAGTTTTATGAACCGTCTGAAAGTATCAAGATTACCGATATTTTTAAGTTGCCGTACATCTCGTTCTACATATAGCTCAATATAGTCCTTGTGAAACCGGGAAGGGGGAATATGACTGTCAAAAATACGGGGATATCCTCCGGTAAAAATCTGTTCGTTTACAGTTAACGGTAAAATACCTGCGTTTTTTTGCTCTTCATAAGAAAAAGGAAGTAGCTTTAAAACGGAAGTCCTTCCTGCAAGGGATTGGGAGATTGACTCCATCATATTCATGTTTTGGGAACCGGTAAGGACATACATGCCGTTTTTGTGTTTGCTGTCTACATGGGTTTGAAGATACGAAAACAGTTCGGGAACACGCTGGGCTTCGTCTATTATTGTATTTTCCGGATATGTTTCAAGAAAACCCCGACAATCGTTTTTACAGAACGACCGGACGTCGGGATCCTCTAGAGAAACGTAATTCCAATCCGGCAATGCATTTTTTACAAGAGTTGTTTTACCTGATTGTCTGGGGCCAGTAACTGTGACAATCGGATATATGGTGAGCACGTTAGTAAAATAAGATGAAATTATTCGTTCCAGCATGTTTCCATTATATTGGACAAATCCACTTTTGAAAAGTCGATTTGTCCAATATCTACCATTAAATAATTTTCTTTTTATTTTTTATGACTACGTATATATCCGTTAGAAAGGAATCACACTCCCTTTTAACGGATTTTTTTTGGAAATGATTTTGATATAATGTTTATATTATTTGACAATATAGGTTGTTTTGTTTTATAATATAAACATTATGGGTAAGAAACAAACGGTTTTATTTCCTAAAACTCAAAGCATACTGGCGACAATGGGAGAGCAGATTAAATTAGCCCGTCTCAGAAGAAAACTTTCATCGGAGCTTGTCTCTGAAAGGGCAGGAATAAGTCGAGCTACTTTGTGGCAAATAGAACAAGGTTCTCCTTCTGTCGCCATGGGGAGTTATGCCGCTGTTTTGAATTCTTTAGGATTGCAAGATGATTTGCTTTTGATTGCAAAGGATGACATTTTAGGCAGAACTTTTCAAGATTTGAATTTACCCATAAGAAAACGGGCAGAAAAAAAATAATATGAATAACGAACGACGTATACAGGTTGTGGCCGGATGGCTTAAAACAGAACCTGTGATAGGGGTTCTGTTTGCAAGTACCCAAAGAGGAAATCAGACATATTCTTTTGAGTATTCTGATTACTGGTTAAAAAATTTTGGACACCTAACTCTTGATCCTGATTTATATCCTTTCAGAGGAAGACAATTTCTACCTGCCGGGAAAAAAATGTTTGGAATGTTTTCTGATTGCTCTCCCGATAGATGGGGACGGAAACTTATGAATAGAAGAGAAAGTATAGTATCTCAACAGGAAGGTCGTTCCCAGCGTACTCTCTACGAAATTGATTATCTTTTAGGAGTGTTTGATGACACCAGAAGTGGTGCCCTTAGGTTCAAAGATGAAAAAACAGGAAAATATTATTCATCAGAAACTTATTTAGAAACTCCACCTTTAGCAAAACTTCGTCAACTACAACAATATTCCTTTGATTTTGAAGA
>JAHLFV010000032.1 GCA_018883625.1 Candidatus Treponema excrementipullorum | reverse complement strand
GCTCCCTTCCCATTATCTTTCCACGTATGTTCTCCGCCTACTTTATGCTATCCCCGAGGATCCATGTTATACTTTAATGCCTCATTCCATTAGCAATTTTCCTTATTATCAGGTATATACAACCAGAAATCAATATACAAAATAATACAAACGGAGTTATAAACAACAGACCACTCATTGCCATTGAAAAAGTATTATGAAAAATAATTTTCAGTGTTATATATTGCTCATATATGCCTATGATAATTCTCGTTATAATAGCGGCAGGCCATGCAGAAATCAAATATATCAATGGAAATATAAAACGCATTTTCTTTGTGAAAAAACGAAAATACACTCCAACTTCAATGCCCAAAATCAGTGAATAAATTCGAGCATCTATCTGATTTGGTGTTGGTAAAACAAATAAAAAGAAAATACAGTATAGACAAAAATATACTACAATAAAAATACTGGAAAAAAGAATATTATCCTTCATAAGGAATCTCCTTGTCACTTTTCATATCATATTTTTTTATAATTATAGTTCCTGGATTTTCTTTTGCATATGATTCTAAATCTTGCAGAAAGCGTCTAGGAAAGCATCTATCTTTTTTCATGCCGGACTCCTTTCCGGCTGCCAGTTTAACACAGAAATTCCGCGGGAACAAGAACGGATTTTCCGGAAACGGTGCGGCAGCGGGGAGATAAAATGGGAGGGCGGGGTATGCGGAAAGCGCCGCCGCGGGCGTCATCCGTTTTGTTTTTCTTCCTGCCCGGAGTTATCTTTCAGATAAAAAACCAGATCGCTTTCTTCCGTTTTATAGGCGGCAAAAAGTTTATGCAGCAGCGAAATTTTAGCAGAAGTGCTGGTGTTTTGTTCAAGATAGATGTTTTCGGTCAGTTCTTTCGGCGAACGCAGCAACTGCGGGCGGCAGCTGATATAGGTTTGCAGTCCGTCCGCGCTGTTCCAGTTCTGCCGCTCCCCACTGTTTTTGTGTTCCGATCCATTGATTGAGATACAGGTGGCTGTCGGCAAAGCCGTTATGCATACTCCGCTTTTCTTCAAACCTGCCCGGCGGCGCTTGCACTGTATGCCCCGGGATTCAGGCACAAACAGCGGTGCAAACGCAAAACGGCAGACGCCCGGCATTTACCTGAAAAAACTTGCAGTCTCCGCTGGGAAAGGCAAAAGCAACCGGGGCAAGACGCCCGGCAGGGGGTAAGCCTCCCGCCGGGAAAGACTGAAAAGCAACGGTGCTGTTGCACTGTATGTCCCGTGTTAAAAAAACAATGCCGTAATTTTTTTACGGCAGTATTGAATTTTTTACTTTTTTCACCGATAATCAAAAAAGAGGATTGTATGTTAATAAAATTTGCTGTTACAAATTACCGGGGGTTTCCGGAACGGATAGAACTGGATTTATCCCATCCAAGAGAGTATGAATTTAACTCTAATGCGATAAAAAACGGTATTATAAAAAACGGTATTATTTACGGTCCCAATGGCAGCGGCAAAAGTAATTTCAGCCTGGCAATTTTCGATGTAGTAAATCACCTGACCCAGAAATGGAAAAAACCGGATTATTATGAAAATTTTGCCTTTGCAGGTAATCAGACAAGTCCTGTCTGCTTTGAATATACTTTCCAGTTTGATAACGTACTTTTGCACTATACATATTCAAAAGACATCAGGGGTATCTTGCAATCCGAAGAACTTTTTGCTGACGATAAAGTGGTTTTCAGGAAAACTGCAAACAGGTTTGAACTTGACGGTTCTTTTCCCATGGAAGAAAAGGTAAAACAGAGTATCAAAAATAATGCCAATAGTATTTCGGTTGCCAGCTATTTGTGGGCATCCTTTCCTTTGGAAGAAAACCACTATCTTTTGCAATTACAGAATTTTGTCAATTCTATGTTGTGGTTCCGATGTTTGGAATACAGGGAATTTATCGGTCTGGAAAACAATACCAGCATATTGGATGAGTATATTATCAAAAATAACCTTATAAAGGACTTTGCGTCCTTTTTGAAAGACGTCAGCGAACAAACCTTTGATTTTGTTCCACCACAGCCTAATGATAATCAGCTTTTTTGTTACATAAAGGGAAAACCGGTACATTTTAATTCCATCGCTTCTACGGGAACCCATTCATTAACCTTACTGTATTACTGGATAACAAAAATGAAAGGAACATCTTTTGTTTTTATAGATGAATTTGATGCATTCTATCACTTTAAGCTGTCCTTTGAAATTTGCAAACGGCTTTTTGGCTTAGATTGCCAGGTTTTTCTTTCCTCTCACAACACCTATCTTATGACCAATGACTTACTTCGTCCTGACTGTAATTTTATTCTTGATAACAATAAGATAAAGCCTTTGTGTGACTGTACTGAAAAAGACTTGCGTTTTGGACACAATATCGAAAAATTATTCCGAGGTGGAACTTTTGAAATATGATTTTATTTGTTTTTGAGGGAGAAAAACGGGAACCAACTCTGTTCAGGACAATGCTTCATCTTTTTTTTCCGCAAATCAAAGATAAAATCCTCTGTTCTTACAAAAACAATATTTATAACTTATACCGCAAAATAAACGAAACAGATGAATCCCAAGATATTGTTTCTGTACTCCGTCAGAAATGGCAAGGAGAACCTGACAATCCTTTTAAAGATATATATACCACATCAGATATTTCTGAAATATATTTATTTTTTGATTATGACTGTCAAAATCAAACTAAGGGAAAAGAACTAACTCTACAACAACTAAATCAACAAATGGAAGAGCTGTTATCTTTTTTTGATGATGAAACAGGAAACGGAAAACTGTATGTCAATTATCCAATGATTGAATCAATCCGGTATACAAAATTACTACCGGATAAAAACTACATTTCCTATACGATTCCGATTTCAGAATGTATAAATTTCAAGCAAAGAGCAGCAGAATTTTCTGCCTACCCTAACTTGGACTTTATATCATTCAAATATGATAATAAAAAAAACAGCTTGAAAATTCCAAATAACGAAC
>JAHLFV010000031.1 GCA_018883625.1 Candidatus Treponema excrementipullorum | reverse complement strand
GCCCCTACGATATGTGCGCTTCCGTGGGCTGCCGGGTTTCGTCTCAACAACTACAGGAAACCGCATCGGAAACAAATACATCCATAAAGAGCAGGTATGGCAATCTCTACCCGGAAACGGAGGAAGAAATTTTTATTAGAGCCAAAAATACGGAAACATTGCGCCGTCACGAACTAGAGCACATGCACCCGGCAGCCCGGGCCGCCAGAGAAGCCGATTTCGCTGCTCACCCGGAAAAATGTCCTCCTGTAGCAGAATACAAAGAAGGCTGGCAATTTTTTGTATACGACGCATTAAACAAAATTGACAGTTCATCTCAGCACAGTTCTGAAGCTACACCTATAGAATTTATTGCACCTGATAAAGCCCTTATTACAGCCGGCAATGGGGAGTATCAGTTTGTAAATCCTGAAACAGGAGAGATTATGAGTTGGGTCTGCCACGGACATCCCTGTCTGATTTACACTTCTTTACCTCTTCAGGAAGGCATGTTGGTAAGAACAGTAAATCCCGACTTTGGAAAAGAGACACATCGATAGAGTCAAGATATTTTCCAAAAGCAACTACTGGTTGCCCTTTTTCAAAGTGCTCTTGGTGGAAATCTATACTGGAACGCCCTATACTTCAAGTATAAATCAAAGGTTAAGGGGGCTCTTATGACATTAGCAGAAAAAATTATCAACTTGAGAAAACAACAAGGTTGGTCTCAGGAGGAGCTGGCAGAAAAATTGCAGGTTTCCCGACAATCTGTTTCAAAATGGGAGTGCGGAGATTCTGTACCTGAGATAGAAAAAATAGTACTTTTAGGACGTATTTTTCAAGTTACAACAGATTACTTGCTTAAAGAAGAAGAGGACATAACAGCTTGTGAATACAATCAAGAGCAAGACTTTCCGGTAGATATCACTACTCATTACATTAATTTTGATACAGTTAAGGATTTTATCACTACAAATAGCACTTTATCGTTGTTTTTTGCTTTAGGTACAAGTCTTTGTATTGTATCGCCTATCCCTTTGATTTTTTTACTAGGACTTTCCTCAGCACAAATCGGTTTTATAGCAGAATACGTTGCAGTGTCTATGGGGATCATTATTCTTCTTGTTTTTGTAGCTAGTGCTGTCGGACTGTTTATCTATGCGGGGATGCGTCTAAAAAAATATGAATTTATCGAAAAAGAATTTATATCTTTGGACAAAACTTCCCGTCAATTTGTTTTGGATAAAAAAACAGCCTTTGAACATACATATTTGATTTCAAATATAGTCGGTGTAATACTCTGTATTGTTGCTTCTGTACCTATTTTTATCAGTATGCTTTTTTTCCGCGATAATAGAGTTGCAATACTTTTTTCTGTTTGTTTTCTCTTAGTCATCATTGCCATCGGTGTCTTTATATTAGTCAAACACGGGACAGTTTATGAAGGTTTTGAAAAACTTTTGGAAATCAATGAATATTCCAGAAAAAATAAGGCTAATCCTATTATTTCTGTTATTTTTTCGATTTATTGGTTACTTGTAACAGCACTATATTTAATCATAAGTTTTCTTTCAGCTGCATGGGGAATTACCTGGCTTATTTGGTTTATAGCCGGACTGTTCCATGTAATTTTACAACAAATTCTGTCAATAATTTTTTCAAAAAAATAGGCCACTATTCCGGTTTGTCCTCTGCTACATCCCACTCAACGGCAAGGGATTGAGCTGCACTGTTGGGAATCCGGGCAAAGACAGAACAGTCAGCCCGGTGAATAATTATCCCCCGTCCCCGAGATACATAACCGATTATATCATCGCCAAACTCAGGATTGCAACATCCTGCTTTTTTTACAAGAAAGTTTGTCGTTTTCCCAATTCTTATTTTCCCCGTACCTGTAACCTTGGGAACACTAGGTGCACCTCCGGTTCCTCGTTTGTGACTTCGAACTGGCACTGTCGGGGTTTCTTGCTCTGAAGTATTTTTACCACCAGCAGGATTTTGATAATCGCAGTATGTGGGATCGTGTTGAGAAAGCCACGAACGGATCTTGCTTCTGGCCTTTGCGGTTTTTACAAACTCTAATTGATTTTGTGAAGGATGCGCTTGAGGAGATGTTAAGATCTCTACAATTTGAGTATTTTTCAAACTTTTTGACAAAGGGATAATATGACCGTCAGCTTTTGCTCCTGTTATCTTTTCACCTATAGCGGAGTGGATATGATAAGCAAAATCCACGGCAGTAGCACCTCTAGGCAACTCTATAACTTCACCCTTGGGAGTAAAAACGAATATAGAATCTCCCAACAGCTCCTCTTTGATCTCTGCAAAGAAACGTTCATCGTTTAAATGCTCTTTTTGAAGTTGTCTCAATTGATTTATAATTGAAAGAGAATTTATATTTACATCGTCGTGATTTGTCCCTTTTTTATACAACCAATGACTTGCCACACCAAATTCCGCTACGGAATGCATCTCATGGGTTCTTATTTGAACCTCCAACGGTCGTCCTTCGCAGATTACCGTAGTGTGTAAACTTCTGTAACCATTAGCTTTTGGCATAGCAATATAATCTTTAAATCTACCATCCATAGGTTTCCATAAACTATGAACGATTCCCAGTAAGGTATAGCATTCAGCTTGAGTATTACAAAGAACTCGCAGTGCCAATAAATCAAATAATTCTTCTACACCTTTATTTCGTTTTTTCATCTTTTGATAAATTGAATAGAAATGTTTTGCTCTACTGGATATTGAAACTTCTATACCAGCTTTAGAAGCACTTTTATGTATTTCTTTTACAGCTTTATCAAGATAATCTGCCCGTTCCTGTTTTTTTGAAGCAACAATTTTTTTTATTTGCAGGTAAGCATCTGGGTTTAAATACTTTAAACTTAAATCTTCCAATTCTGATTTAACAGAAGAAATACCGATTCGGTTTGCCAGCGGAGCCCAAATATCTATAACTTCCTGAGCAACTTGCTTTTGCACAACAGAATCTTCGTCAGCAAGATTTCTCATTCTGTCTAATCTGTCTGCCAACATAATTAAAATTACCCGGATATCGTCAACCATAGCAAAAAGCATTTTTCGCACAGAATCTGCTTGATGCAATGTTTTATTTTGAATTTTCAATTTTGTTATTCTAGCTGTACTTACTATAATTTTTTCTACTTCTTCTCCAAAAAGAAATACAACTTCTTCTTTACAGTCAGAAAAAGCCAAAATATTATGTAAAAATCCGGCTATAATACACTGACAGTCTAATTCACGTTCTGCCAAAGTGGAAGCAACTCTTACTGCATGATAATAATACGGTTTTCCCGATCTGGTTTTAATAGAAACAGTATTTTTACACAGAAACTTCCAAGCATCCCGTATTTTACTCTTTTCTTCTGGAGTAAAATACAGATGGTTTGAAAAAAATAACTCTAAAACTTCATTTTCAGAATACAGTTTATCTGATGATAAAAAATCAACAAAAGCCATTATTCTTTCCTTGCTTCCAAAACACGAGGCATTCCTTCAAGGTCATTGTGAACTCGAATGTCCTTAAAATTTTGTTCAAGTAAATATTCTTTAACCGTGTCAGAATTATATTCTCCGGTTTCAAGAAAAATAAATCCGTCATGATGTAATAATTTATAACACGGACCAATCATTTTCTTGATTAGTCCTGTACCGTCAGAAGAGCCTTCGCAATCACCGTTTAATGCTAAAATCGGTTCACTACGTCCGTCTGCCAATAATTCATTACACACGTTCAACGGCACATAGGGAGGATTTGATATAATAACATCAGGCTCAGGTTTACTTCTAAAGGGCTCCAAAAGATCACCACACAAAAACTCCATAGAACATCCATGTTTTTTGCTATTGTACTCTGCAATTTTTAATGCTTCCGGTGAAATATCACTGCATAAAATCTTGCACCGATGTATCAATTTCTTATTTTCCAATTCTTTATATAAAGAAATAGCTATACAACCACTGCCGGTACAAACATCATAGATAACAAGGGATTCTTTTTTATCAAGTAAAGTAATAATTTTTTCAAAAGATTTTTCAACAAGGATCTCCGTATCAGGCTTTGGGATTAGAACAGAAGGAGTAACAAAAAAATCCCGTCCATAAAATTCTTTGTAACCCGTTATATAAGCTACTGATAAACCGGAAGTACGCTGGTGAATAAGTTTTTTAAAGTCTATCTCTTGTTGTTCACTTAAAAACAACTCCCCGTGGGTTAACAAAAAAGTTTTGTCAGCATTTAAAAGGGCAGCTAAAATACAATCACTATCCAAACGAGGAGTAGAAGTCACCGGCCCCACTTGAGTAACAGCCTGAGACAAAATTTGAAAACCGAACTTTCGTGCTTCATATATGGTCAATTTTGACATATTACGATTCTGTAACGGCAGAACTCTTTAATGCGGCCTCTTTTGCAGAAATATTTAATGCCTCAATCATTTCATCTAAATTGCCCTGCATAAACTGATCCAATTTATACAAAGTCAGATTGATTCGGTGGTCAGTAACCCTGTTTTGAGGAAAATTATATGTACGAATACGCTCAGATCTGTCACCACTACCAACCATACTTTTTCGGGCAGCAGAACGTTCTGCTTGTTTTTTGGACTCTTCTAACTCAAAAAGTCGAGCGCGAAGTACACGCATCGCTTTAGCCTTATTTTTTATCTGACTTTTTTCGTCTTGCTGTATAACAACCAAACCGGTAGGAATGTGGGTAAGACGCACAGCTGAGTCAGTTGTATTAACGCACTGACCTCCCGGTCCACCGGCACGCATAACATCTACTCGCAAATCCTCAGGACGAATCTCAATTTCAGTTTCTTCAGCCTCCGGCAAAACGGCTACAGTAACTGCACTGGTATGAATTCTTCCCTGAGCTTCAGTCTCCGGCACACGCTGTACACGATGAACTCCGGCTTCCCATCGCAAACTACCATATACAAACTTACCGCTTATCGAAAATGATATTTCTTTATATCCACCGACTTCTGTTTCGCTGGCATCCATAACTTCATATTTCCAGCCTTTTGTTTCAGCATAGCGGGTATACATGCGGAACAAATCAGCAGCGAAAAGAGAAGCCTCGTCACCACCGGTACCACCACGGATTTCCATAATAATATTTTTTTCTTCAAGAGGATCAGGCGGAATCAAAAGCATTTTTATTTTTGCTTCAAGTTCTGGAAGTTGACCTTCCAAAGTCTTCAGTTCTTCACGTGCCATTTCTTTCATATCGTGATCTGATTCTTCTGTTATCAAATGTTGGGAATCCTCTATTCCCTGTAAAACATCACGATACTCTTTGTAAGCAGTCATAACATCGGTCAAATACGAATGTTCTCGCATAACCTCTTTATATTTTTTTGGATCTTTTACTAGCCCAGGATCCTGAACCATTTCATTAACTACATCGTATCGCTTTGCTAACTCTTCCAATTTCTTAATCATGATAACATAAGATATCAAAATAAAAGATAAATAGCAACACAAATAACTACATATTACTAGATCCTAAAATAAGAACAACAAATAACTCATTAACTAAAGTGAAAAAAATAAGCAATAAATTAACAAACAGGTAACACACAGTGTGTTATAAAATAGATAAGAAAGTCACTAGAAGATATATTTAAAAAATAAAAAGCCCGGCAGCTACCTACTTTCCCACGAATGCAGTATCATTGGCGCAAGAGAGCTTGACTTCCGTGTTCGGGATGGGAACGGGTATTACCTCTCCGCTATGGCCACCGGGCATTATTAACAAAAGAGAAACTGACGAGCACAACAAAAGTACTCAAGTAAAAAGAATATTTATACGGAAACGATAATATGGTCAAGCCTCACGACTTATTAGTATTGCTCGGCTGAATACATTACTATACTTACACCTGCAACCTATCAAACGGATAGTCTGTCCGTAGTCTTTAGGAGGATTAAATCCTCAGGGATGATTTATCTTGAGGCGGGCTTCCCGCTTAGATGCTTTCAGCGGTTATCCCTTCCGAACTTAGATACCCAGCACTTACCCTTGGCAGAATAACTGGTAAACCAGAGGTTCGTCCACTTCGGTCCTCTCGTACTAAAAGCAGCCCCTCTCAATCATCCAACGCCCACAGCAGATAGGGACCGAACTGTCT
>JAHLFV010000030.1 GCA_018883625.1 Candidatus Treponema excrementipullorum | reverse complement strand
ACCCAAAATAGAAGAAGAGTTACGGGAAGCTTCGGAAGCCTATACAGAAAAAGTAAAACTTCAGGCAGCCCTAAAAGACGGTGAAGAAAAAGAAGTGTTTGTAAAGGATTCTCCAGAAGCTTTGAATTCCGCACATCGTCATTTAGAGGAAGAAATCGGCGATTTGCTTTTTTCTGTGGTAAACCTTTCCAGAGCATACAAAGTAGATCCTGTGTTAGCTCTTGCAAAAACAAATGAAAAATTTTACCGCCGTTTTACCTTTGTGGAACGTTCCATGGAGGAAGCGGGCATTCCCATGGATAAAGAGCATCTGTCCAATATGGACAAGCTGTGGGAAAAAGCAAAAACTTTTGAAAAAAATCGGTAACAAATAAAGAAACCGATATTTTATAATGAAGGAGTTATTTCTATGAAAAAAATCACCCTTTTGTCTTTAGCTGTTTTGATGATTTCTTTTTTTCCTGTTTATGCCCAGTCAGGAAAAAGTCAGGGAGAACAATTTAGGGAAGATATCAAAAGTCTTGGTAAAGATATTCAGGATAGTGTTTCCGAAGCAGGAAACAAACTGGGAGACTGGCTTAACGACAAACAAGATGAAGCTGTCAAAAAAGCAGAAAGCAGTGTTCCCCAGACTATTTATACACAAAAAAACTTTGGGTATGTTACCGCTGTCAACACAAAAGACAAAACCATAACAATCATTGAACCTAACGGAAAGTACGTTACTTTTGCCTACAACGATGAAACAAAGGTCAAAGTGTGCAATACCGAAGAAGGACTTTTGTCTCCCTTTTCCACGGGAAAAGCTCCTCTTTTCAGTTTTGTAAAAAAAGGCAATTGGATTATGTATGCCTACAACGTCGGCGATTATATTAAGTCGGTTTTGCCTAACAGCGAAAATCTTGTTATAGCAACGGCTATAGATATTTTGCAATAGAAAACTTTATCGTATGAAGGAGCCCGGGATGATTGGCGAAGGGTTATGGAAACAGCTGTCGGAAAAATTTGATATGGAAATTTTGACTAAAATACGGTCGAATATCCGTCCGTACCAAAGACTTATGTCCATGTACCGCTGTGCAATTATGGAAATTGAAACAAAACTCAATGTCCTCAATGAGGAATTTTCCTGTGCCCATGACAGAAATCCTATTGAATCCATAAAAACCCGTCTAAAATCACCGGAAAGCGTATCCCGGAAACTGAAAAAACACCAGTTATCCTTTTCCTTGGAAAACATTCGAAACAATATTTTCGACGTTGCCGGGGTGCGGGTCATCTGTTCTTTTCCTTCCGATATTTACTTTATTGCCGAAAGTCTTGTAAAACAGGATGATATCACTCTGATTGAGCGGAAGGATTATATCCAATGTCCTAAAGAAAGCGGCTACAGGAGTTTACATCTTATTGTTGAGGTTCCTATTTTTTTAACTAACGAAAAAACACCTATGAAGGTGGAAATTCAGCTACGTACCATAGCCATGGACTTTTGGGCAAGCTTGGAGCATAAACTTCAGTACAAAAAGACATTACCACCGGAAGAAGCCGAAGAAATCCGTTACGAGTTGTTTGAATGCGCTGTCCTTAGTTCTTCTTTAGATCAGAGGATGGAAAACATCAAAAACAAAATAACCCAAAATAGCGAAAAAATAAAATAAATTCTGTATAGTTATCCTATGAAAGATGCTTTTGTTTCTGTCAGTTGTCAAGAAAAAAGCCCGCTATGGCAACAGGGAATACAGCGTTCTTCCGCTTTATATCCCCGGGGAAATGATATCCGTTCGGAATTTGAACGGGATTACACTAGGATTCTTCATAGTGAAGCATATCGTCGGTTAAAGCATAAAACACAAATATTTTTTGCTCCCCAAAATGATCATGTGTGTACCCGTATGGAGCACGTTGCCCATGTTACTTCTGTTGCCGCCACAATTACAAAATACTTGGGATTAAATCAGCAGCTGGCCACCGCCATTGCTTTGGGACACGATATCGGACATCCACCTTTTGCTCATGCGGGGGAGGAATGCTTAAATTCACTTTTGAAACAAAAAGAAGGAAAAAATGCCCCTAAGAAATTTTGGCATCAGCGAAATGGATTGTTTTTTGCAGACTACATAGAAACTCTTCAAGACCCGGAAGAACAGGCAAAAAATCTTGATCTGACCTATGCCGTTCGAGACGGTATTTTATCTCACAGTAGCTCCGGTCTTAGCAGTTCAAGCCACGGAGATACATATCACGCCAGTATAGTTTTACCTAACGGACTAAAACCACGTAAAGAAGCAATAGATTTATATGAAATAAGTCAAGCATCTTCTCTTCAGCCCTTTACCTGGGAGGGATGTGTAGTAAAACTGGCAAATATTATTGCGTACATAGGCAGAGATATAGAAGATGCCCGTAGATATCAGATTTTGGATATGGGAGCCTACCGACAATTACAGGAAATTGTAGCTTCATGCTTTGGATTTACTGTCGGCAAAACCGTAAATACCACTGTACTGATTAACGATTTGATTGTGGATTTATGTCAGCAAAGTTCCCCGGAAACAGGATTGCTGTTTTCTCCGGAATACTACAAATTCATACAAGAGCTCATCAACTTTAACGCTTCCCATATTTACAATCATTGGCGTTTGGAAGAATTTAAACACTATGCCTTTAATATTATCAAAACAATTTATCGGACTTTAATTCAAAGTTATCCCTTTGTACAAAACAGAAAAACCCGCCTTGCCTTAAAACAATATCCCCGGTTATCTGTAAGTTTCGAAAATTGGCTTGTCAAATACACCGCTTACGATCCTCAACAAAAGGAACGGCTCAGGTTTTCCCATATTCCTACCGTTTTTGACATTTCTGACAGGGAATCTTATGAAAAATGCGTTATAGAATATATATCCGGCATGACAGACCAATTTGCCATAGCTGTTCATGGAGAGATTATCAGTTTTTAAAACGCCTTTTCATCACCATGTATGTTTGTAGCCTTTCCAAAAGTACGTAAATCTATTATGATAAGACTATGAATGCTATTATTACTGTTGTAGGTACAGATCAGGTAGGAATTATTGCAGAAGTCAGTGCTCTGTTGCGGGAGTATTCCATTAACATAGTTGATATCAGCCAGACAATTCTTTCAGGAAACTTTGTGATGATGATGATGGTTGATTTAACTCAGTCAAAAGTTCCCATTGAAGAATTGCGGGAAGCCATGAAAAAGGTAAGCGAAAAATTACATGTTGAAATAAATATCATGCATGAAGGCGTTTTCAGCGCCATGCACCGTATATAAATGTATATAGAAAAGCCATCCGAAAGTAAACTTTCAGGATGGCTTTTTTGTTGCTATACAATTACTTTCTAGTCTTTGTTTTGGACGTCATCGATTGCTTCTGAAGTATGTTCCGGTTCGCCCAATTGGATAACGTCACTTAAAGCTGGGGTTTCTGCCTTTTTTTCCGGCTCGCCGGAGTTTGTAGCCAACTCATCCAAGTGGACTCGGGCGTTTACAATATCTTCAAACTCAGCCTGCTCGATAATCTCTTTTTCCAACAAGCGATGGGCTATATAATCCAATACATCCTTTTTTTCTGTTAAAAGAGAAACCACCCGTTCAAACCGCTGATTCATGATACGAGCCAACTCTTCGTCGATATACTGCTGGGTTGCCTCAGAATATTCCCGCACCAACTGGGGAGCATCAGCCCCGTACCCGCTGCCTCGCTGAGATAAAACCACGTTCCGGTACTTTTCACTCATACCAAAGTCCGTAAGAATACGGCGGGCAATATCCGTAGCCCGTTGCAAATCGTTGGAAGCCCCGGTTGAAACTTCTCCAAAGGCAACAAACTCCGCTGCCCGTCCTCCCAACAGCACGTCTATTTCGCCGTAAAGTTCTTTTTCCGTACGGAGGTATCTGTCCTCTTCCGGCATCTGCAAGGTATATCCCAAAGCAGCAACACCTCGGGGAATGATAGAAATCTTGTGAACCTTGTCGGCTCCTTCCGTAAAGGCAGCTGCCAAAGCATGGCCTGTTTCGTGGAAAGCCACGATTATTCGCTCTTTCTCTTTGATGACCCGGCTTTTTTTCTGCAAACCGGCAATGGCTTTTTCTACAGCCTCTTGCAAGTCTTCGTTAAGTACCACCTTTCGCTTAGACCGAACAGCCAACAAAGCAGCTTCGTTTATGA
>JAHLFV010000029.1 GCA_018883625.1 Candidatus Treponema excrementipullorum | reverse complement strand
TAGCCTTATACCATTGCTCTGCACTCATTCCCCTATTTCCGTCTTCTGGAATTTTGCCATTTTGGATTTCTCCAATTGCCTTTTTTAGTCGTTCAAGAATTTTTTTTATGTGAGGGGGTATGAGTTCTGTAAATTCTATGTATTCCATTGTGTTACTAGGGCTTCCAAGTCTTTCTTTGCGTTATCTAAACCTGTCCAAAGACAACCGTGTATTCCCATTTTTTTTGCGGCATCGATATTCTCCTGTAAGTCGTCAAAAAAAACAGCTTCTTCCGGTTTTACCACTAATCCCTGTAAACAGTTTTGGTAAATTCCCGGCTCCGGTTTGATCATTTTTACCCGACAAGAAAAACATGCATAATCTGCCTGCATAAAAGGTGGTATTTCTTTTTCGTATTTATTTAAAAACTCCGTGGGCATATTGGATAAAATTCCCAGTTTAAATCCCTGTTTTTTTAAACCTATAGCCCAGTCAGAAACGTCCTGTCTGATGGAACGCCAACTTACCATATCCATTTCCGCAATTTTTTCCATAAGAGCTTTGTTTTCAGACAAAGCTTTGTACCCGGCATCTTCCAAAAGCTGACGGTACATTTCTGCTCCGGTAATAGTTCCTCTATCAAATTCAAAGCGGAATTTTTCGTAGACGCTTCTGAAAACAGCTGCAGGTACACCGGTAATTTTTTCCATGTCTGTAGCACAATCTCCGGTTTGTGTTTGAGAGATAACATTTCCGTAATCAAAAATAACAGCTTTTATCATAGCTTACTCCTATACAACATAATTTTTAACTGGCCAAAATATCCAGTTTTTCCCGGATAAATTCGCTTTTTTCTTTTAGGCCGATTTTTCCTGTTTCCAAAATAAGTACATTCGGGCGGGAATTATCCAACTTTACCCGGCCTCCACCTTCACGAATGAGACGTAACACTTTGTCCACAGATATTCCGGAAACTTTTGCAAACTCTATGGATACTTTCCCTTTCCGTTCCCTCAGAGTGGAAATATTCAATTTGCTGCATATTATTCTGATTTCAGCTAATGACAGTAAACTGTATACTTCATCGGGAATGGGACCGAATCTGTCTTGCAACTCGCCGTATATTCTGTCCAAAGTTTCCCGCTGAGAAACTGCGGCAATTTTTTTGTAAATTTCCATTTTTGTTTGGGGATTTTGAATATAAGTGTCCGGTATAAAACCCGTATACTCCAGTTCCAAAAGGACTTCATTTTGTGCTTCGTAATTTTCGTCCATAAGACGCTGAACAGCTTCTTCCAAAAGCTTTAAATACAGGTCAAATCCTACGGAGAAAATTTCTCCGGACTGGTCCCGTCCCAACAAATTACCGGCTCCCCGAATTTCCATATCTTTCATAGCAATTTTAAATCCGGCACCTAGTTCCGTAAAGTCGCTAATAACTTGTAACCGTTTCATAGCGATTTCCGATAAAGCTTTATTTTCAGGATACAGCAAATAAGCGTAAGCTTTTCTGTCACTACGACCCACCCGTCCCCGTAACTGGTACAACTGAGAAACGCCGTACATGTCTGCCCGGTCTATGATTATGGTATTTACATTAGGAATATCGATACCGTTTTCAATAATGGTGGTAGATACCAAAATATGGAAGGCTCCCATTTTGAAGCGATGGAAAATATCATCCAATTCTGTAGAAGTCATCTGCCCGTGGGCAACTTCTACCATCATTTCCGGCACTAACCGCTGAAGTGTATACTGTACCTCTTCCAAAGTTTCGATTCTGTTGTGAAGATAAAAAACCTGTCCTCCCCGTTCCACTTCCCGGCGAATGGCAGCAGCCACCCGATCATCGTTATAACTGTCAATAATGGTTTCTATAGCCTGTCTATTGTGGGGAGGCGTCGTCAACAAGCTCATATCCCTGATTTTAAGCAAGCTCATGTGAAGAGTTCTGGGAATAGGAGTGGCGCTCATTGCCATGCAGTCGATATTGGTTTTTAATTCTTTGAGACGCTCTTTATCTTTAACCCCAAAACGCTGTTCTTCGTCAATTATCATCAACCCTAAATCTTTGAATTTAACATCTTTTTGAATAATTCTGTGGGTTCCCACCAAAATATCGATTTCACCGGTGGCAAGTTTTTCAAGGATTTTCTTTTGCTCGCTACGACCTACAAAACGAGACATGTGAGCAATTCGTACCGGAAAATTTTCAAACCGTTCCACACAGGTTTCGTAATGCTGTTCAGCTAAAATTGTTGTGGGAGCCAAAAAGGCAACTTGCTTTCCACCCATAACCGCTTTAAAAGCTGCCCGCATGGCTATTTCTGTTTTACCAAACCCCACATCTCCGCAGACAAGACGATCCATAGGAACAGGTTTTTCCATATCAGCCTTCACTTCTGCGGCAACAGTAAGTTGATCCTCTGTTTCGGTATAGGGAAAGGCAGCTTCAAAAGCTGTTTGCCATTCCGTGTCTTTTGGAAAAGGGAATCCCCTGGCAGCTTTTCTTCGGGAATACAGGTCTATCAGTTTTTGAGCTATATCTTCTGCTGCTTTTTTTGCCTTGTTTTTTCGATTTTCCCAGCTTTTTGAGCCTAATTTATCCAATCGAGGCGGAACGCCTTCATTGCCGATATATCGTTGTACAAGATTCACCTGTTCAATGGGAATAAAAACAGTTTCCTCATCGGCGTACAAAAGTTTTATGTAATCCCGTTCATTACCCATTGCCCTGACGCGTTCAATACCTTTAAACAAACCGATGCCGTAGTTTACGTGGACAACATAGTCACCGGGGTTCAGTTCCACAAAGGTATCGATAACGGCGCTTTTCACCTGTTTGATGGATTTTGGAACGTGTTTTCGGCGACCGAATATTTCGTTTTCCTGTATAATCAATAATTTTAGAGAAGGTATACCGAACCCGGCAGAAATAGATTCCGGTAAAATCTTTATTTGTTGATTTTGTAAATCTTTCAACAATTCACCGATTCTCAATGACTGATTTTCACTATCTGCAAAAATCACTATCTGCCAACCGTCTTCCATCAAAGTAGTAAGGGATTCTTTTAAATACTGAATATTTCCGAAAAAACTTCGTGAAACGTCTACATCAAAAGAGATAATTTTAGCATCATCAGTGTCGGAACGCTGAGTATGAAGAGTTCGAAGTAAAATTCTCTTTTGATGTTTTTCTGTCATTTCTGCAAAGGAAAACAGAATGTGCTGAGGAGGCGGAACAGGTTTTACATGACGGAGTTGCCGATACATACCCATGTATTCTCTGTCAAAATTTTCCTGAGCATTTCCCAACCTGTCATAATCAAAAAAGAAAAGGGGCGTATCCCCATTAAGATAGTCAAGTACGGAATAAGAACTATCAAAAACTTCCTGATAAAATAATTCTTCCCCTTCACTTTCTTTCTGAAAAAGCAATTCTTCTATAAGAGTGTCCCGTTGTTTTTCAAAATTGTCTGCAGTAATAATTCCCGTATCATTACTTTGACGGGCAGAAGCCCCAGCCACACCTTCTTTACCTTGCTCAAAATCTTTGAGATTCCGCAATTTGTCTTCCAACTTGTGCACAAAGTCTTCTGTCCAAATCACCTCTTTCATGGGACAAATTACCAAACCGTCCAACTTTTCCAAAGAGTTTTGGGTTTCCGGGTTAAAAGTCTTTATCTGTTCTATCCTGTCAAAATCAAATAAAATACGGTGAGCGTATTCCTCACCCGGCATAAAAATATCTAAAACTTCTCCCCGCAGAGTAAACTCCCCCTTTACGGTAACTCGGGGAACTCTTAAATATCCTTGCAAAGCCAATCGCTCAGCCAATGCAGTAGGATCAAAGGCATCTCCCACCTTGAGAGAAAACAACAGAGAACGTATATAATCCGGTGGCGGAACGGGAGTTTGTAAAGCCCGCTGAGTAATAACAAAAACACTGTTTTTACCTGATTGAGGATAAGAAGCCATGGAGGCCAAAACAGATGCCCGTTCTCCGAAAACAGCAGACCCCTTGGGCATAGGTCTGTAGGGTACCACACCCCACCAAGGCAAAGTTTTGACACACAGTTTCGGATTTGCTGCTTTTAAATCTACCGTTACATCATGGGCTTCCCGCTCGCCGGGTACAACCACAAAAGACACGGGAGTTTTATTATACGAAATATATTCTGCAAGAAAAAAGGCAGATAAACTGCCGTGAAGTCCTTCCACCTGCACCGGATAAACTTCTTCTCTTAAATCCTTTAACTCAGAAACCAATTGTGGCCACTTATGAATATAACCTGATACTAAATTTGACTGTAAGGTATTCATGCATTTTATCCGATACTATAGTGAACTTTACGGAAATTACATTTCCGGTCCCAATTCTGAATCTGGAGTACTGAATTGAAACGTTTATTGGTATTGATTATAGCGATTTTTGCTTTTTTTGCACAGTCCTACGCTCAGGATGTTGAAGTTACGGCACAGTTTTTTAATAAGACTATGTACTATCCTGAATCTTCAAAAGAAAATCCCGTTTATGTGCACATTACGGTAGCTAATCGGGGTACAGAGACCCTTCGATTTAAGTTGGCAGATGACAGAATGTTTAGCATTGATTTCAAAGTATTTGATGCCAAAAACAAAGAGTTACCTGCAACGGAAGATTTAATCCGAAAAAGAACCATGCAACAAACCGTTTATTTCAGAGAAATAGCTCTGGAATCAGGGGAAGAATATTCCTTTACAGAAAACTTAAAAGATTACGTACAAATCACTCAACCGAGTATTTACTACATGGAAGTAATTTTTTATCCTGAATTATACAAATCAAAGTTTTCAAATTCTCTCGTTTCAAACAGAATGTCTTTAGAAATCCGTCCGACACCTTCCGCAGCAGGAGCCGGAATTATACCCGTTACACCCGACAATGCAGCTA
>JAHLFV010000028.1 GCA_018883625.1 Candidatus Treponema excrementipullorum | reverse complement strand
GGTAAAACTTTGATAGAGAGGCAGATTGACCACTGTTTCTATGTAACACAATTTCTCTGTTGTCATGAATTAGTGCCCCTCATAACCGGGACATATCTGTTGAAGTCTCTCTCTGAAGACTTTTAAATCTTCCCATGCAGGACGTTTTAGTTCCTGATTCCTCAGTAAGGCACTGGGGTGATAGGTAGCCATACAGGGAATACCATTGTATTCGGTAAATTTTCCCCGCAACTGTCCGATACCGAGAGTTGTTTGGAGTAAGTTTTGAGTGGCAACTCTTCCCATGCACAAAATAAGTCGAGGTTTTAAAATAGCAATTTGGGCATCCAAGTATGAGCGGCATGCATGGCATTCTTCCGGCAACGGATCTCTGTTTCCCGGAGGTCTGCATTTTACGATATTTGCTATAAAGCAATTACTGTGGCGTGATAAATTGATGGCTGCCAGCATTTTGTCTAAAAGTTGACCGGCAGGACCCACAAAAGGTAATCCCTGAATATCCTCTTCACCGCCGGGACCTTCTCCTATGACCAACACTGTAGGATGTACCACTCCCATACCGGGAACGGCTTTTTTCCGTGTTTTTGCCAAACCGCAACGCTGACACTCCCGTATTTTTTTTGCTACGTTATCTAAAGCATCTTGTACACTTACGTCGGAATCTTTTTTTTGTTCTGTATCAGAAAAACCGGAAGACTCTGTTACGGAAGCATGCAACGAAGAAGATGGGGCATCATGTTCCCGGCTGTTTTCCCGATCATCGGTAAATTGGGGAACAGAACCGAAAGTTACGGAGGGAACACCCTGAATCCAAGAATCAATTTGTTGTAGCATACCGTATATTTCTTTTTTGTCTTCTGCCCTCATGGGTTTGATAATACCTGATTGAAGTACTTTGTGCAATGTTACTATTGTGTGATTTTAGACAATCATAGTATACTTATGAAATGAAAGTGTTTTTTCAGGGATTTTTGGTAGTTTTGAGCTTTGTGTTTTTTTCCTGTTCTCAGGGGGAAACGGAAATCCTTCAGATGGAGTTAGCTTCATCCGAGACGTTGAAAGAACAGTTTTACACAAAAACTGGTAATGTTCAGTGGGCAAAAGAACTGGAGCCGGATTTTTTTCGTGAAAAAAGTCGCGCTCTGAATGAATACATTGATCCTCGGGCTTTGGAAGCCTTGGCTTCCAGTGAAAAAAACAGTGATGTGCAGGAGATCCCCCAGAGTAAAGAGTCTGTTGCCTTGTGGAATGCATTGGTGGCCTATGATTTTCAGGATAGCATTTATCCTGCATACGGCGATTTTGGGTCTTTGGATATTTCTTTATTACCTGAAGATATTTTTTCCTTTGCAGAACAATTTTGTAAAAAACTGATACGGTATAAAAAAGCCGGAAATGAAGAAAAACCTGTGGTGTATAGGGAGCTTTTGGACTATTTTGAAGAAGGAAGGGAATATATGCTGATGCTGTACCTATATGATACAACACCTTATCCTTTACAGGAGAGTTTTTACTTTGGTTCCCCTTTCTTTTTGGACAATTACTCCGAATCAGATAAACAAAACGGGGAACAAATTGTAGCGTTGCCGATAGTTTTTTTAGGTGAAGAAAAAGATTTTCGACTTGTTTTATACATACATCAAGATGTAAGTTTAGGTATTCAGCAACTTCAGTATGAAGTACTAGAAAAAGAATTTAATAAAACCATTAGTTCTAAAGAGAATTAAGATTTCGGAGTTAGGGATAGATTTCTTGCTTTTTATGTTGTAACTTCGTATATTTAAAGGGATACGTTATCTATATCAGGAGGTTTTTATATGGATACATCTGTAAAATTTTTTTCTTGCGGTGAGTGCAAAAGTGTATTAGTTGGTTTGCCCGGTGTTTTTCCCGGTGCCGGTGAGGGGGTAAAAGCTTTATCAGCTAACGTGACCGATGCTGCTACGGAGAAACACGTACCGGTGGTTACTGTGGAAGGTTCAAAAGTTTCTGTTGTTGTGGGAAGTGTAGAACATCCTATGACGGAAGAACATTTGATTAATTGGATCATGTTGGTAACAGACAAAGAGATTCGTTGTAAAGGACTTAAGTCAACAGATAAACCTGTTGCCGAATTTATTCTTGCCGACGGTGAAAAACCTTTGGAAGTGTATGAAATGTGTAATTTACACGGTTTGTGGAAAAAAGAATTATAGACTGTAATTGAGTATGGATTGATATAAAGTCGCCCCGAAGGACGTTCGGGGCATTTTTTATTTTTTTCTTGGAGGTTTGGAACCTATCATAACGGAAATAGGGTACAGGTAACTAATATTTTCACAAATGATTTTTAAAATAACCATCATGGGTAGAGCTACGATCATACCCAAAAATCCCCATAGCCATCCCCATACCGAGAGAGAGACAAGAATTATAAAAGGTGAAATACCAAGGTTTCGTCCTTGAATTTTAGGCTCAATAAAGTTACCCAAAATCATATTTGTTGCCAACATAAGTAAGGCGACCAGAATAACCGGCATAGGCCGAGGCCAAAATTGTATCAATGCAAACAATGTCGTGACTACTCCCGAAATAATTGAACCGAAATTGGGAATAAAGTTAAGAACAAAAGCAATAAATCCCCAAATGATGGGAAAGTCCAAAGATATCAACATTGTTCCCACGTACACACACATTCCTGTAAGCAATGAAATAAAAAATTTTATAGAAATATATCGTGTAACCTGAGATACAATATCTTTGATAATGGCACTGATCCTTCCGGGGCGTTTACCGTCCAATGCAGCCATAGCCTTTACTTTGAAAAGACCCATTTCTGTGATCAAAAAAATGACAAAGAGAGCTACCACGGTGAGATTTTTTATAAAACCCAGCAAAGTATTGGACAGGGAAAAGGCAAATTTTTGAATGGAAGAGCGTATTCCCAGTTGTCCCCAAATATTACTGATTAAACTTAATTCCTCATCGTAAGAAAAGTTGAATATGTCTGCAATTCCCAAATATATGGTCAAAAGCCTCTCTTCATATTTCGGATACAAAGACAAAATTGTTTTTGCACTAGAATAAAGCAACCCACCCAAAAAAAACATAATTACAAAAACAAACAAAAATATTATGGAAATACCTATGATGGGCGGTACTTTGAATTTGCTGTGAAGAGTTTCTACAATGGGATGAAAAACCAACGCCAACAACACTGCTATGGCAATGGGAAGCGTCACCTCTGCCATGACTTTTAAAACAGCTCCCACTGCCAAAACAGCTAAAAAGAGAAGGGTAAAAAAGATTCCTCTGATAAATGCACTGTCATCTTCCATAGTTGGGATAGCGATACCTTTAGTTGTTTTTTGAGGGGATCTTTTCAAAGCCACAGAAAGGCACCAAAGCCTCTGGTACAGTAATTGAACCGTCTTCGTTCTGGTAATTCTCTATGACAGCCACCAATGCTCTTGAAACAGCCACTGCAGTTCCGTTTAGCATGTGAACATATTTGTTCTTGCCATCGTCGTCTTTGTAACGGACATTCAGACGTCGGGATTGGAAATCAGTACAGTTTGATGTAGACGTTACTTCTCCCCAATCACCGTTTTCACCGCGACCGGGCATCCATGCCTCCAAATCCCATTTTCGGTAAGCCGGAGCCCCCAAATCTCCGGTACAAGTATCTACCACTCTGAAAGGAATACCCAAACCGGAAAAGATTTCTTCCTCTATGAGACGAAGCTTTTCATGGATATCGTCTGACTGTTCAGGTAAACAATACACAAACATTTCCAACTTTGTGAACTGATGTACCCGGTATAGCCCCTTTGAAAACTGACCTGCAGCTCCGGCTTCCCGACGGAAACAATGGGAAAGTCCACAGTAGTACAGGGGGAGCTTTGCTTTAGGTAAAATTTCTGATGAATGATATCCTCCCAAGGTTATCTCTGCCGTAGCAACCAGACAGGTTTGTTCACCTTCCAAGGTGTATACATTAGACTCATTTCCTCGGGGATTAAAACCGATGCCTTGCAATATTTCTTCTCGAGCAACATCGGGAGTGATAAAAGGTGTGAAACCATGTTTACGCAAAATATTCAAGGCGTACATAACAAGAGCCTGTTCCAAAAACACGGCTTCATTTTTCAGATAGTAAAATTTATTGCCGGATACTTTTGTTGCAGCATCAAAATCTACCAAATCCAAGTCCTGCATCAATTGTACATGATCTTTAGGCTTAAACGAAAAATTTCTGGGAGTACCCACCCGTTTTACTTCCAGGTTTTCTGTATCCAGTGAACCTATAGGAGCCTGGGGGTGTGCCATGTTGGGAATCTTTCGCCCTTCGGTTTCTAGCTGAGATTCCAATTCAGCCAAATGTTTTTCTTCGGCCGCAATGTCTTCTTTGATGGATTTGCCCTCTTCAATGAGACGCTGTCTTTCTTCGGGAGCCAATTTCCCCTTCATTGCTTTTGCATTGTCATTACGTCTCTGCTGCAGCATCTGAATATGTGTAACAAGAGCTGTTCGTTTATCAAAAAGCTCCACAACTAAATCTGCATCTGCATTCATATTGCGGTCTTGTATATTTTTCTTTACCGCATCAAGATTTTCCTTGATAAATCTGTAGTCTAACATAGTTTCATAATATCTTTGAACGGGCTTTTATGCAAGTTACTTGAGGGAAGAAAGTTTTTGTAAACGAAGGTAAAATTAGTGGATATATGCAACAAAATACGTTATTCTGTGTCTTATCGATATCGTAATAAAAATTATAACAGAATGTATACCACTTTTGTGGAGCGAGGTTTGTGTGAAAAAGTTTTTTTGTATCCCGATCCTGTACCTTATAGCCTTACAAAGTTATGGGTTAGAGTCAAAAGAGTTGTCTGCACTTATGGGGCGTTCCCAAGCTTTTGACAGAGGTGTCCCTTTGTCTGCCACGGTGGAGGCAGAAATTGTACATCCAAAAAATGAATCGGAAGTAATGAAATACAAAATGTACACTACCAGAACCGATAAAAAAATTCTCGTGATGATTGATTTTTTTTATCCTGATACTTATGACGGAACTAGAATTCTCACAACAGTACCGGAAGAAGGCGGTGTTCCCAGTGTCAGCGTCAAACTAAAACTTTTTTTTACCTCTGTGGATATTCCCAATGTAAAACCCGATATGTCATTTTTCGGTATGGATTTTGATTCTGGAGATATGAATCCCAGAAATCCTCTTTTTGACACATATAGTATACTTTCTACAGAAAAGTTTCCTGACGGAAATACTTGCTATGTTGTAGAAGCTCTTCCCTTGGATGACTCCCCTTATTATAAAACTATTCACTATGTAGATGCAGACAGAGAATTAATAATGAAAAGCGAAATGTACAACAAAAAAAATAAATTGGTGAAAATTTTTGAAGTTGTGGAAGTAGAAAAAATTCAGGGAATTTGGACTGTAACCGAAGCAAAAATGACAAGTGTAAAAACCAACAGTTGTACAACATTGGTATACAGCAATATTACATACGGGGAAGATAATTCTCCCTACGTAACAAAAAACTTCCTAAAAACCGGGGAATTAAAATAACCGTTTTATACATACTTTTATTTTCAGTATACTTTGTTTACTTTACCTAAAATGACATATTGGATATACTGGTCAAACTATGGAAAGATCTTTTGTAATGTTAAAGCCCGGCGTTGTAAATCGCCGTATTGTAGGAGAAATTATTTCCCGTTTGGAAAAAAAAGGATTGCAACTTATTGGTTTGAAAATGATGTGTGTGTCTCAGGAAATTGCTGCTAGTCACTACAGGGAACATGTAGATAAACCTTTTTATCCTGAACTTGTAGGATATATTACTTCCGGCCCTGTTATTGCTATGGCATGGCAGGGAGATGATTGTGTTGCTTTTATCAGAAAGATTACAGGGGCTACCAGACCTCAAGATGCACAACCCGGAACTATTCGTGGAGATTATTGTATGCATACAAATCACAATGTGATTCATGCTTCCGACTCTCCAGAAAGTGGAGAGAGAGAAGTTGCTCTATATTTCAGGGAAGAAGAGCTCTGTGTATGGACAGATGCTCTAGAGTGTTGGCTATAGTAAGGAGGTTCCCGTGAAAACTTCAAAAGTCGGTATATTGGGAGCAGGTGCGTGGGGTACTGCCGTAGCTCAGGCATTGGCCAGAGGTGGACATGATGTTGTGATTTGGGCCATGGAGCAAGATGTGACAGATTCCATAAACAACTGTCATGAAAATAAACGATATCTCCCGGGGTTTACTTTGTCTAAGGAATTAAGAGCCTCAACCGATATCGAAGAAGTCGCATCAGATCGTGAATTCCTGATTTTAGGTTCCCCGTCTCTGTATTTAGCTTCTACTATAAAAAAGATACTTCATGTTCCCTCTATTGCAGACGGTTCTACCTGTATAGGTGTTTTGACAAAAGGGTTTGTTCCCTCTGATGACGGTCCTCATTTGATTTTGGAAACCCTAGAACAAGTGTTGCCGCCTTCGTATAAGGGAAACTTGGTGTATGTAGCCGGTCCCAGTCATGCAGAAGAAGTAGCCATGGGAAAACTAACAGGATTGATAGCAGCCAGTGAAAATCCCAAAAATTCCATCCGTTTCAGAGAATTGCTGCGGGTGCCGGGATTGATGGTATATTCCAGTTTGGATGTTGTAGGTGTACAAATCTGTGCTGCTGCAAAAAATGTTATTGCAGTTGTATACGGAAGTTTGGATGCCATTGCCGAAAATTCAACTCTTTTTGGAGACAATACCGAGTCACTTTTATTAGCAGCAGGATTGAATGAGATTCAAACTTTAGGCTTTGCCATGGGGGCGACCCACGCAGAAACTTTTACATCAATCTCTGGAGTAGGAGACTTGGATGTAACCTGCCGAAGTAAGTTCGGCCGAAACCGCCGTTTTGGACATGATATAATCAATACCGATATTCTGACAAAATTCAAAGATTTAGACGATTTAATAGCCCATATCGGAGAAATCGGATACTTACCGGAAGGGGCTGTAGCTTGCAAATATGTCCATGCAATAGCGGAAAAACACAATCTTAAACTTCCCATCTGTAATGCGTTGTACCGTATTTTGAATAAAGAAATCGAACCTGAAGATGTAATGCTGGAACTTTTGAGTTTTTAAGGTGGGCTATGATGAAATTGATTTACGGTGGGGTAACAGCCCCAAAAGGATTTACGGCTAATGGAATTTTATGTGGTATAAAGCCCGGCAGAAAGACATGGGATACAGCGCTGATTTATTCAGAAACTCCGTGTAATGCCGCCGGGGTATTTACCACTAACAGGGTGAAGGCAGAATGTGTTAAGCTGACCAAGGAACATATCTCCAACGGAAAAGCTCAGGCTGTTATAGTTAATTCCGGAAATGCCAATGCCTGTACCGGAGAAGAGGGTAAAAATAGTGCCCTGCGTATGGCTCGTTGTGCCGCAAATGCTTTAAATTTGCAGGAAGATGATGTATTGGTTTGTTCCACCGGAGTGATTGGTGTTCAATTGCCCGTTCATCTCATTGAAAATAAAGTATCGGAGTTGGCTGCCGGGCTTTCTAGGGACGGTCATGAAGCTGCCAGAGAATCAATTTTAACTACTGATACCCGGTACAAAGAAGCTGCCTTAGAAACTGTTATCGGCGGAAAAACCGTCCGGTTTGGAACTATGGCAAAAGGCTCCGGTATGATTCACATTAATATGGGAACCATGCTTGGTTTTATAACAACAGACTGTGCCATTTCTTCACACATGCTGGATAAAGCATTAAGAGAAAGTGTTACGGTAACATACAATTGCGTTTCTGTAGATGGCGATACAAGTACCAACGATACTTTGTTGATTTTATCTAACGGAATGGCCGGCAATGAAGAAATAACGGAAGAAAATCAGGACTATCGTGATTTTGTTTCAGCTCTCATAGAATTGAACACCATTATGGCAAAAAGAATAGCCGGAGATGGGGAAGGGGCAGAGCACTTGATCGAATGCCAAGTGGTAGGAGCATATTCGGCAGAAGCTGCCAGAGCTTTGGCAAAATCGGTTGTTTCTTCTAATTTGGTAAAAGCTGCTTTTTTCGGCAAAGATGCCAATTGGGGGCGTATCCTTTGTGCTTTGGGATATTCTGGCATAGATTTTACTCCTGAAAAAACTTCTGTGACTTTTCACAGTCTCAATGGTGTCATTCAGGTCTTTAAAGAAGGTGTTCCCTTATTGTTTGATGAAGAAAAGGCAAAAGACATCCTCGACTCAGCCGAAGTAGACATTCTGATAGAAATGCAGGACGGAAAAGGCTCCGGTTTTGCTTGGGGGTGTGATTTAACATACGATTATGTAAAGATAAACGGGGATTACCGTACTTAAAAGGCACTGACTCTTTGGAAAGTAAGCCACAGTGATACATGTTTTCACAGATTCTTTTCAAGGTATGGTGGGGAGGTTAAAGGTATGGATATCAGTAATAAAGATTGGGCTGATGTGTTAGTGCAAGCATTGCCCTACTTTAAACAGTACACAGGCAAAACCGTAGTTGTTAAATACGGTGGCAATGCCATGTTAAACGAGGACCTAAAAGCAGCGGTAATGCAGGATATTGTTCTGTTGAACACTATCGGTGTTCATGTGGTTCTTGTACATGGAGGCGGTCCCGAAATTAATGCCCTTTTGGAAAAGATAGGAAAAGAACCTAAGTTTATAAACGGATTGCGCTATACGGATAAGGAGACCATGGAAGCTGTTCAAATGGTGCTCACCGGAAAGCTGAATAAAGATATTGTTGGGCTTTTATTACGGAATGGTGGTAAAGCTGTAGGGCTCAGCGGTGTTGATTCCGGTCTTCTCAGAGCAAAAAAAATTCAATCCCAGGGAGAAGACTTAGGTTTTGTAGGCGAAGTAACTGAAGTTAACCCCCTTATTGTAGAGTCATTGTTAAAACAGGGATTTATTCCCGTTATTTCCACAGTTGCTTTGGGAGAGGAAGGGGATGACAATACCTACAACATCAACGCAGATACTGCAGCTGCAAAAATAGCCGTTGCCCTTAAAGCGGAAAAATTCGTACAATTGACAAATGTTCCTGGAGTTTTGCGAAAACTTGATGATCCCACTTCTCTTATAAAAAGGATAGCCAGAACGGCTATACCTTCCCTAATAGCCACAGGCATAATATCTTCGGGAATGATACCAAAAATTAAGTGCTGTGAAGAAGCTTTGCAAGGTGGCGTTCCGCGAACCCACATAATTGATGGTCGGGTACCTCATTCCCTATTGATAGAGATGTTTAGTGACCGTGGTGTGGGAACCATGATTTTATAGGAGAAAAAAATGTCCGGAGTAATAGCAAATAATTTTGGGAGTTTACCAGTTGTTTTTGACCACGGTGAGGGAGCCCGTCTCTTTGATACCGAAGGAAAAGAGTATATAGATTTTGTTGCCGGAATAGGCGTAAATTGTTTGGGACATAATCATCCTGACTTAGTAGCTACCATACAGCGGCAGGCAGCCCGTCAAATTCATATTTCTAATTATTACAATTCAAAAGAAGGGATACTTTTTGCAGAGGAATTACTGAATGCCGCAAAAATGGATCGAATTTATTTTTGTAATTCCGGGGCAGAAGCGAACGAAGCTGCCATAAAGTTGGCAAGAAAATACGGCTGGTTAAAAGCTCAACAAGAAGGGGATGCCTGCCGCAACGTAATAGTAACGCTGGAAAAATCCTTCCACGGCAGAACTCTGGCAACCCTTAAAGCTACCGGTCAGGAAAAATTCCATGTACCTTGCTTTGAGCCCTATCCTGAAGGTTTCCGATACGTTAAAGCCGGAGATTTTGGTGCTTTGAAAGAAGTCTTTGACAATACTGTTTGCGCCTTTTTATTGGAATGTGTTCAGGGAGAAGGTGGCGTAAATCTGGTAGATAAAGAGTGGGCTTTGGCAGCTGCCAAAATCGCTCGGGAAAACGGAGCCATTGTTATATGTGATGAAGTACAAACAGGTTTTGGTAGAACAGGATCTTTGTTCGCTTCTGAAGAATTGGAACTCCATCCCGAAGTTATTACTGTAGCAAAAGGAATTGCCGGAGGAATACCCATGGGAGCCTGCCTATACGGGGGAATCGCAAAAGATGTCTTTGTAGCAGGAGACCATCAATCAACTTTTGGAGGAAATCCTTTAGCTACCGCTGCCGGCAGAACTGTGTTAAAAACTCTGCTGACTCCCGGATTTTTATCTGCTGTTAAGGGAAAAGGGGAATACATCAGAAAAACGATTTCCGACTGGAAACTTCCCAATGTGTTAAATATTAGGGGTAAAGGACTGATGATCGGTGTTGACGTGACCCCGGATTCGGCTGTGATTCAGCGAGAATGTTTGAATCATGGACTGTGTATTTCTACTGCCGGAGTATACACTTTACGTTTTTTACCACCCCTTGTGATTACTAAAACGGAAATTGATGAAGGTCTTTCTATTCTAAAATCTGTATTACAGTGATTTCTTCTGGAGTGGGATAATTGAGAAAATAGAAATATTAAGTTTTTTGTTAACGTACACGGTTTGCATAGGAGAAAGATTTATTTTTTTTGAAGAATTTTAGAAAAACAGTAAAACTTTTGCATAAATGAATAAAAACTATTTGACATCTTGATAAATTGAGTATATAACTATTACTATCAAGAGTGTGAACGAACACAAGAGAGATTTTGTGTTCAAAATTTTTTCGTGGAGGAAAAAATGAAAAAGAGTGTAGCAGGTCTTTTGATCTTGGCTTCTGTTTTGGGTCTTTTCCTTGTTGGTTGTTCTAAGGGTGAAGATGTAGCTGTTGTATTGAACAAGGATAAACCCCTTGTATTCTTCAACAGACAGCCTTCAGATCCTACAACAGGAACAATTGACATGGATTCCATGAACTGGAATGACAAAACCTACTATGTTGGTTTTGATGCAGCCGGTGGTGGAGCTGTTCAGGGTAAATTGATTACAGACTACTTGGCAAAAGCAGATCCCGCAACATTGGATCGCAATGGTGACGGTATTCTCGGTTATGTTCTCTGCATCGGTGACGTTGGACACAATGACTCTAAAGCCCGTACAGAAGGTATCCGCAAAGCTTTGGGTACTTGGGACGGATCAACAGACCCCGGAAAAGTTAAGGAAGGTTCTGTAACTGTTGGTGGAACGACACTTAAAGTTGTTGAGCTTGAAGGTAAAGCTATGACAGGTACTGACGGTTCAACATGGAATGCCAATGCTGCAACAGAAGCTATGGGTGGTTGGGCAACAAAATTCGGTACAGCTATTGATATGGTAGTTTCTAACAACGACGGTATGGCTATGGGTTGTCTCCAGGCTTCTAACTATCCTGCTGGTGTACCTATTTTCGGATATGACGCTAACGCAGATGCTATCGAAGCTATCGGTGCCGGAAAACTCACAGGAACAGTATCCCAGAACGTAGACGCACAGGCTGCCGGTACTCTTCAGGTTCTCCGCAACTTATTGGACGGCTTGACCGGAGCTGATGTTTATACAAAAGGTTTCTCAGAGCCCGATCAGTGGGGTAACAAAATCACTCCCGCTGTTGACTACCGCGCAAACGAGAAAGCTGTTATGGCTCAGAACGCAGGTGTTAATGCTGATAACTGGCAGATGTATACAGCCGGTACACGTGATGCAGGAATCAAGCAGTCTGCTGCTCCTTCAAAGAAAGTATTGTTGACCATTTATAACTCAGCAGATAACTTCTTGTCATCATCTTACTTGCCTGCTCTTCAGTACTATGCTCCTCTTATGGGCATTGACTTGACAGTAGTACAGGGTGACGGTCAGAACGAATCAAGCTGTCTTGATAAGTTCACAAACCTCAATAACTATGATGCATATGCTGTAAACATGGTTAAGACAAACTCTGGTAGAGACTACACAGACAAGTTAAAGTACTAATTTAACTGGATTAGGGCAACGTTTTGTTGCCCTAGTTTTACTACCAAGTTAACCATGTTCCTTTGAACGTGGTTTTTTTTTAAAGCTATTTCGGTAGCCCCTGGCAAAATAAGAGATATTTGACCTTTTTGCTTTGGCGAAGAAATAAATCAGGAGCAGATTATGGAAGATACAGTACTGGAGATAAAACATCTGTCAAAGGCTTTTGCAAAAAATAAGGTTCTTGACGGTATTGATCTGACAGTAAAGAAAGGCTCAGTTATTGGCCTTATGGGGGAGAATGGGGCCGGAAAATCAACAATGATGAAGTGTCTCTTTGGGATTTATGCGAGAGACGAGGGGCACATTTCCCTGTTAAACAAGCCCGTAAATTTTAGAAATCCAAAGGAAGCTCTGGAAAGCGGTGTTGCAATGGTTCATCAGGAATTAAATCAGTGTCTTGATAGGACTGTTATGGATAATTTGTTTTTGGGACGTTATCCTACACGTGCTGGGGTTGTTGACGAAGCTAAAATGCTTGTAGAAAGTAATAAGCTTTTTGATTCTTTGAATATGAATGTTAACCCTAAAACTGTCATGAGAACTATGTCTGTTTCTCAGAGACAAATGGTTGAGATTGCAAAGGCTGTTTCTTACGATGCAAAAATAATCGTTTTGGATGAGCCTACTTCATCACTTACAGAACGAGAAGTAAAAAAACTTTTTTCTATTGTAAATGATTTGCGTGCCAAAGGGGTATCTTTTATATATATTTCTCACAAGATGGATGAAATTTTTGAAATTTGTGATGAAGTTGCAGTACTTCGAGACGGAAAGATGATTTTATCCAAGCCTGTAAAAGAGACCAACATGAATGAATTGATTGCAGCTATGGTTGGCCGTTCTTTGGACAAGCGATTTCCGGACGTTGATAATACTCCCGGTGAAGAAATTTTGGAAGTCAGAAAATTAAGTACAAAATTTGAACCTGTTCTTGAGGATATTTCCTTTAAGGTTAGAAAGGGTGAGATATTCGGATTATATGGTTTGGTTGGTGCAGGACGAAGCGAATTGTTGGAGACTCTTTTTGGTATCCGTACTATTGCTTCCGGTGAAGTTTTCTTGAATAACAAGAGACTTCGTTTCAGAAACAGTAAAGATGCCATGGATCACAGCTTTGCTCTTGTTACTGAAGAGAGAAAACTTAACGGTATGTTTGGTAAGGATACAATTAAGTTTAATACAGTTATTACCAACTTGGATGGTTATAAGAAGTTTGGTTTGTTGTCAAATCATAAAATGCAGGAAGCTGCCGAACGTGAAATTAAAACCATGAGAACAAAGTGTGTTTCTGCTGAAGAATTGATTTCTGCTCTCAGTGGTGGTAACCAACAAAAAGTTATTATTGGTAAATGGTTGGAACGACATCCTGATGTATTTCTGTTGGATGAACCTACTCGAGGTATCGATGTCGGTGCAAAGTATGAAATTTATCAGTTGATCATCAGAATGGCAAAAGAAGGTAAGACTATTTTGGTTGTTTCCAGTGAGATGCCGGAAATTTTAGGTATTACCAATCGAATTGCTGTTATGTCAAACCACAAACTTGCTGGTATAGTTAATACTAAAGAAACAAACCAGGAAGAATTATTGCGCTTGTCAGCAAAATATCTATAATAAGGAGCAGCACGTGAGTGAAATTAATACTACGTCTCCAGATACAGACGTAAAATTACAAGAGTATGCAGAGAAACTCAATAAACTGAGAGAAAACGGTGTTAACAAGGTTTTATATCTTGAACAGGAAATTGCTACAACGAAAAAAAGTAAGATCATTTCTGCAGATGAAAAACAGCGTTTGCTAACGTCTTACAGAGCTGAGTTGGTTGAAGCACAGAAAGTTGCTGCTGCAAACAAAGCTGAGGAAAAAAGAGTTGCCAAGGAGGCTGTTGCCTACAACAACAAAATTTCTAAGACCTATATTGCAAAAGTTGTTAGGGAAGAAAATGATAAACTCAGCTCCTTAAAGAAGGAATACAATACAGAAGTATCAAAGATTAAGAGTGAGTTTAGCAAAGAAATTGAGGCTTTATCAAAAAAATATTCTGGGGATGAATTAAAAGAAGAAGTTTCAATAAAGAAATATGAGTTGAAGTCTGCTCTCTTTGATGCAAAAAGTAAGTACGTTACAAGTGTTGAAAAGTCTCAAGATGCAAAAAATCAGGCTTTTATCTCTCAAGTACAGAAAAACAGAGGTTTGAGAAACGGTACAGCCAGTGTTTTGGAAGACATGAATTTGGCATACCATGATTATATTTACAGATTCAAGTTGTCCAAATTCTTCTTGGATAACGGTTTGTATTTGGCAATTCTTGTTTTCTTCATCGTATGTATCATTCTTGCACCTATTTCCGGTAGCGGTAATTTGCTGACTTTGCCTAATATCTTTACCATTCTTGAGCAGAGTTCAGTTCGTATGTTCTATGCATTGGGTGTTGCTGGTTTGATTTTGTTGGCTGGTACTGACTTGAGTGTAGGCCGTATGGTCGCTATGGGTGCTGTTGTAACCGGTTTGATTCTCCATCCGGGACAGAACATTGTTACTTTCTTTGGATTGGGACCTTGGGATTTCACAGGTATGTCTATGCTTGCCCGTGTTCTTATGTCTCTTTCCATTTCTGTTATCTTATGTGTTGCATTCAGTTGTTTTGCCGGTGTTTTTACAGCTCGGTTAAAGATTCACCCCTTTATTTCAACTTTGGCAACCCAGTTGATTATCTACGGTTTGTTGTTCTTCGGAACAAGTGGTACTCCAGTTGGATCTATTGATGGTGATATCAAAGACTTGCTTGGTGGTCGCTGGATCATGGGTGTAATCAACGGTGAATTGGTTACTTTCCCTAAACTAATTATCCCTGCTGTAATCGCTATTATCGTTGCTTGGTTTATTTGGAATAAGACAACCTTCGGTAAGAATATGTATGCTGTAGGTGGAAACGCTGAAGCAGCCAGTGTTAGTGGTATCAGTGTATTTAAGGTAACCATGGGTGTATTTATCATGGCTGGTGTTTTCTACGGATTTGGTGCTTTCTTGGAAACTTTCAAAGCTAACGCCAGTGCAGGTACCGGTCAGGGATACGAATTGGACGCTATTGCAGCTTGTGTTGTTGGTGGTATTTCATTTAACGGTGGTATCGGTAAGATTGGTGGTGCCGTTTTAGGTGTTATTATCTTTACTGGTTTGACCTATTGTTTGACATTCTTGGGTATTGATACTAACTTGCAGTTTGTTTTCAAAGGTCTTATCATTATTGCTGCTGTTGCTTTGGACAGTGTAAAATATCTTAAGAAAAAATAATTAAAAGATAGCTTACTTAAAAACCCGATGCTCGGAGCTTCCGAGTGTCGGGTTTTTTGTTTTAAATATTTTCTGTGATTAGTATACTCTACTTGACATAAAACTTTAATATAGCTATAGTAACTTTATGAATACTTATTTTACCTTTTCAAACCGATATTATTACTCAAAATATGTTTCTTATTTGGATTTGTAGGGTACGCTGTAAAGTATGTGTCTTTTTATGTGGAACCCTTTGGGTTCTTTTTTTTTATCTTAACAAGGAGAACGCTATGATTGTTGTTTTAAAACCGAATACACCAAGTCAGACAGAGAACGAGTTTATTGATCATTTAAAATCTTTGGGTTTTAACGTTCACATTTCCCACGGTATCGACCATACAATTTTAGGATTAATAGGCGATACCTCTCGAATCCAACCGGAAAGTTTTATTGTATATGACTTTGTTGATAATGTAATGCGTGTTCAGGCTCCGTATAAAATGGCTAGTCGTTCTTTTCATCCAGATAATACCAGTATACAAATAGGGGAGGGGCTGCCGAATGTTTTGCCATGTACGATAGGAGACGGTAACATAGTGGTAATTGCCGGTCCCTGTTCAATCGAAAGTGAAGAACAATTAATCAGTATCGCTCAAGAGGTAAAAAAATCAGGAGCCCGTCTTTTGCGGGGTGGAGCTTTTAAACCCAGAACTAGTCCCTACAGTTTTCAAGGATTGGGAAGCAAAGGCATAGAGCTTTTGCTCAGTGCCAAAAAAGCTACGGGACTGCCCGTCGTTACGGAGTTAATGTCTATTACTCAACTTGATCTATTTAACGATATCGACGTGATTCAAATCGGAGCCCGTAACATGCAAAATTTTGATCTTTTGAAGGAATTGGGTGGTTGTAAAAATACTATTTTGTTAAAGCGGGGGTTGGCAAATACGGTAAAGGAATTGTTAATGTCAGCTGAATACATTATGGCTGCCGGAAATTCCAATGTTATTCTTTGTGAACGGGGAATCCGAACTTTTGACTCATACACAAGAAACACTTTGGATTTAAGTGCTGTTCCGTTCCTGAAGCGGGAAAGTCACCTTCCTGTTGTGGTAGATCCCAGTCATGCTTGTGGAATGAGTTGGATGGTTCCCACTTTAGCTGCATCGTCATTGGTTGCCGGTGCAGACGGTATTATGATAGAGGTTCATAATAAACCGGAATGTGCTTTGTGCGACGGAGAACAATCTCTTACGCCTGCTCAGTTTGATACTGTAATGTCTAGGTTAAAAAAATATGCTGCCGTGGAGGATAAGACGTTATGACAATACAAGATCGGAAGGCGGAAGATTTGACCTACGGCTTCGTCGGTTTAGGGTTAATGGGCGGTTCTTTTGCAAAAGGTATTCGGGAAAATATATTAAATAAAAGTCAAGCACAGGGAAAGATTTATGCTTGCGATATTCAGCCTGCCGTTTTACATGCTTCCCGTGAGCAGGGGGTTATTTCAAGGGGTTTTACTCTTGAAGAAACAGAAACTATGTTATCTCTATGCGATTTTGTTTTTATCTGTCTGTATCCTCAGGCGACTTTGGATTTTATTGAAACACATAAAAACGCATTTAAACCCGGTGCTATAATCACAGATATTTCCGGCGTAAAAAGTCATATTGCCCAGGGACTTTCGAAGAAACTACCCAACAGCGTAGATTTTATCTGCGGGCATCCTATGGCTGGCAGCGAAAAAGAAGGTTACGGTCACGCTTCGGGGAAAATTTTTAAAGATAGAAATTATATTTTAATGCCACGGAAAGAAAATACTCCGGAACACTTGGAGTTTTTTAAAAATCTTGTTACTGATTTAGGCTTTACCCGAATTATCGAAACTGACCCTATCACTCACGATCACAAAATAGCCTTTACATCTCAACTGTGCCACGTATTGGCAGCGGCTTTAGTAGATAGTGCAGAGGATGCTCACATCACAGCTTTTGGCGGAGGAAGTTTTGAAGATTTGACCCGTATCGCTATGATCAATGCTCCGTTGTGGACAGAATTATTTTCTGCCAATAAGCAAGAACTGTTGAGTCACATTGAAGCTTTTGAAAATTCACTTGAGGCAATAAAAAAACTGATTCAAGATGATAATAAAACCGTTATGTGTCGAGTTTTGGAAAATGTACGAGAAAAACGTATTGCCATGTCAAGAATTGAGTTACAAGACAATAGTGTATAATTGACAGGATATCCTGTCCGTAGTACAATGCACGTATGACAGAGCTTGAATTTCTTGATAAATCTATCCGCCGTATACCTGATTTTCCGAAACCTGGTATTCTTTTTTATGACATAACCGGTGTTCTTGTGGAACCTAAGGCTTTTTCCTATTGTCTTGACGTAATGGAAGAGTGGTGTAAGGCTATAAAGGCAGATGCCATTTCGGGCATTGAATCCAGAGGTTTTCTTTTTGCCGCTCCTTTGGCTGAACGCTTAGGATTACCCTTTATTCTTATCAGGAAAAAAGGGAAATTACCAGGGAAGACCTACACCTGCAAATATGCCTTGGAGTACGGAACCGCAGAGATTGAGGCTCATGTAGATGATATTAAGAAAGATCAGCGAGTCGTTGTAATTGATGATTTAATTGCCACCGGAGGAACACTGAAGGCTTCCCGAAGCATTTTTGAGCAGGGGGGGGCTAAGGTTGTTGAGTTTTTAGGTGTTGTAGGATTGCCTTTTCTAAAGTATAAAGAAGTGTTGGAGCCCACTCCCGTGCGTACTATAATTGAGTATGACAGCGAATAGACTTTTTCTGTTTTTATAGATTTTTACTAAATAAAAGCCTCCCTTCTATGGGGAGGTTTTTTTATGTAAACATCTTTTTAAAGAGATGACAATCTCTTAAAGAGCCGGCAAGCTCTTAAAGAGCTGGCAAGCTCTTTAGGGAAAAGATTGCATCCATATCATATTAATTTAGATGCAACCTTTTAGACCCACTACCGGTTATTTTACAAATTCCTTTGTAAGAAAATCCAAGTCAAGTTCAGGGTAAAGTACAAATCGGCTCAGTAAATCTTTTACTTTTCCGATAGCTTCCTCTTTTACGGCAGGATCTATGACAATCTTTCCCTTTGCAGGTTTGCCTTCTTTTGTCAATCCCGGTTTTGTTCCGCTTAATACAAGATGAATGATCGAAGCTATT
>JAHLFV010000027.1 GCA_018883625.1 Candidatus Treponema excrementipullorum | reverse complement strand
GGGGAATACCATACTTCCTTTGCAGCACACGGACCCCGTAATGCTTTATTTTATGCTCAAGTACTATTTGCTTTTTCAATTCCTCTGTGTATTTGGACATTAAAAATGCACCTCCTAAAATTGAACTTTTTTTGTCCAACTTTAGGGGTGCACTTCACTAGAAGCTTTTAGAACAGGAGGATTTTTTTTTATTCTTGTGTCGCTTTTATTCATATTAGATTTCCATTAGTTATTGGATTCATCTAATTTGTTTTCATCAATATATTCAAACCAAAATAAAGGAAATGCATTTAGTATAGCTACTTCATTATTTGGCTTTATATACTTTTCTATCTGTTTATCAAAAATTGTTTGTTGATTAATTGTATCTTTATTTTCTGGAATTGAATAATTGTCTGTACAGATGAAATGAGCCTTTTTAATATTTAATTCTTTTAAATGAAGCCAGTTTTGTTTTATTTTTTTTATTCGTTCTTTATCAACAGAAGTTTTTACTTCTCCAGATTTTTTTATATCAAAACAAAGATATTTCAAGTTTTGATAGAAAGATTCTTCATTAACAATGTGCTTAAAACTTTTTTCACTCAATAAGTCAAATGTGTAATTCCTAAAATCAACATCGGGAAGTTCTTTCTTAAAAAACCTATAGGATTCAATCATTGGATAGTTAATATATAATTTTATCCCATTACGTTCAGAATCAAGACTTCCATTTTCAAAATAATTAAAAAGTTCCACTATCTTGGCATTTTGTTCTTCAATCGTTAGTTTATTTTTTTCATCTTGTTTGCGTATATCATAATCAAAAAACAGAAAGATTTCGGATATTTCGGAAGAATATTTTATTTTATCCAATTCTGTATGTGATTTTTCATGCATAAAAGCATCTTCTTTCAAGACATTAACTAAATCTACAGAATCATCAAGTACATCTTCTGAATATGATTTTAAAGTATCATATAATGAAAAAATATTATTACAAAAGTAGTGAATGATTTCTTCTTCTTTTAGCTCAAAGTGAAAAATCTCTTTTAATGTTTTATACAACCGAGGCTCGTCGTTTTTACCTTCAAAAATGAACAGAATCATTTACCGAATGTACCGCCTCTATAGAGTTTTTCTAGATTATGACCAAATCTCAATTCTTTTACTGTTGAATTGTGAGCATTTTCGATTTTATCTTTTGAACAGATATAATAACAGTCTGGGCGGAGCAAATCATTTGTAAAAATAGAAGTGTTATGTGTTGTGAGTAAAACCTGACAGTTATATGATTTTAATCGTTCAATAATAAAATATGAAAGCTCATAATGATAGAATGCATCAAATTCATCAATAAAAATAAATGATGGGCATAATTCTGGATCTGAAACATCTTCTAACCAATAATATAGAAGCAATAAAGAACTCATACCTGAAGAACAAGCTAATCTAAAATCTATTGATTCATTTTCATGATATTTTATAAGTAATTGCTCAGAACCATTTATACTTCTATGGTCTAATTCATCTTCAAAACCAGCTTCATGGAAGAATTTTTGTAAATCGGCAAAATGATTTTTTTTAATAATTGTATCTAAAATCGGACTAGCAGAAACCGGAGTATAACCAATAAATTCTCGTGTTTCTAATGACCAAAATAACAGCATCTTTTCTACAAAATCATAAAACTCATTAAATATAGTATTTTCTTCATTTTCAGCAAGAAGTACGTTAGATTTTACAAATCGTAATGCTGAAAAACTTAATTTCCGAAGTTCTATATTCAAATTTTCTGCACCACTAAAAGCAATCAATATAGGATCATTATCTTTTGTCTTATCATATTCAACAAGTGTTCTGCCACCAATAGAAAGTTTTTCAGAGAGAATAGTTCTAACATCTGCTTTTGAATAAGAATAAATCACTTCGATATTTTTTAAAATAAATTTATATTCAAAATTAACCCTAAAAGCTTTCGTCTTTCTATTTAGGTAATTTATATAGTTATTAGGATTTACAAAATTATCTGTAAGATTTGCAACAATATCAAAAATAGCAAGACCAAGAGAAGATTTACCGCTGGCGTTTTTACCATACATAACGCCTGTTTTTACAATGCCATCTTTAACAGCTTCTTTATTAAACTCATAATTTCCTGTTGCAGAAAAATCTATAGTTACAGACTCTGCAAAGGCTTTAAAATTGCTAACTGTAAAAGATTTTAACATAGTGTACCTCTTAGTTTTATTATACTATATTTTCGGCAAAAACACAAAAAAAGTAGACTTGCCGTAATTTTTTTACGGCAAGTCTACTGCCTAAAAGATATTTATTCAATCTCATTATTCTTGCTAAACACAGTGGTCATCCTAGCTTGGTTTAAAGCCAATACTAGACGTGTTGTTCAGGAATCCTAGACACGTGCAACTATCTAGTCTCTGGGGTGTTTTTCGTAATATGCTTTTTTATCTTCGTACATAAGCGCATCTGTTGCTTTAAGTTGTTCATTGACGTCGGTAACGGAATCAAAACACAGAGCACCGATGGCAACAGACTGGGCTATACCCCACTTTTGCGGATCTTCCAATTCAGCCTGTTTATTTTTTATATCTGTTACATCTAGGGCAATTTCCATACGTACAAGTCCCCGTTCGCCCCACTGTACCAATTTATCTTTTAACAGGTAATGTCTCTTTACGATTGGATTAAAAAACTCCCACTGGTACACATTTCGTTGTGTTAGCTTTGAGTTAGTACAAAAGGGACAGGGAAAATCTCTGTTCTGCAATACCTGATAGCACTTTCTTCCTCTGTAGTCAAAATTTACACTGAAAAAATTTTGTCCGGCTTTGTTTAAGAATAATAACTCGTAAGTTTTTGTGTCGGCAATATACACCGTTTCCGACAATTCATCTAAAATTTCTGTCAGAAATTCAAACTAACACGCCTTTAGATTTATATACAATATGCTGCAGATAATGATTCCTGTACCGTTGTTAATAGAGTTTACTACCTGATATATTACAAAGCCAAGGTCAAATTACTCCAAAAAGTAAGTTTTCATAAGACCTTTCCCCTTCACTTCTACCGTTACAGGCTCACTATAGCTAAAGCTATCTTTTGTCAGCAAGTAAATTCGTTCCGAAACATGGATTTTTCCGGCTATTCCGGTACTTTCCATGCGACTGGCTACGTTCACGGAATCTCCCCAAATGTCATAGATAAACTTTGTTTTTCCGATAACACCGGCAACCACACTGCCGGTATTAATGCCAATCCGCATGGTAAAGTGAGTTCCTTCTTCTTTGTTAAAGGTTTCTAAATCTTGTAACATGCCTCGGGCATAGTGAATACATCTTTTAGCTGCATCGGGATCATTGTCGGCATTAAAAATTGCAGCCATATAGGCATCCCCAATGGTTTTTATCTTTTCTATATGCTCTTTTTTTGCTCTCTCATCAAATTTGGTAAATAACGTATTAAGAATTTCAACAACTCTGTTGGGACTAAAAGCACTGGCAAAACGGGTAAAATCAACAATATCCGCAAACAGAATGGATACGTTTTCATGACGTTCCGCTACACAGGCATTGGGGTTATTGGATAAAATTCGGGCAACGTGTTCGGGAAAAATATGCAAAAGAAGAGAATCTGTCTTTCCTTTTGCGATTTCCAATCGATGGGCATATTTTGAACGTGTTATTAAATAGACAATACCTCCTAAACAGCCTCCGGCACAGAGGATAACCATAAGCCAAAAAGATACTGTCTGCCAATAAAAGGGTTCTTTTATCAGCACAAGCCCCTGGAACACATCGCTTTCTATATCGTCGCCGTTTTTTGTTTTTAAGAACAGGGTATATGTTCCCGGTTTTAAATTGGTATATGAAACGATTCTGTCGAATGTCCAGTCTGAAAAGTCGCTGTCAAAACCCTGTAGTTTATGACTGAATTGCAATTGTTCTGGAGAGATAAAACTTAATCCGGTATAATGCACACTGACACGTTTTACATCCGCAGGTACAATGAGTTTTCCGTCTTTTATTGAGCTGTAATTCCGCACTTCGCTGTCTAAATCTACGGTTTTGATTTTTGCACTGGGAACTACAGTGTTGCTCTGAGAAGTTGAAGGATTGTATACGGCAAAACCGTCAATCAACGTAAACCAGATCCGTCCTTTGGAATCTACCATGGAACGGGATGTAGCCGTAGGTCCACCGGAAATCAAACCGTCATCTTGGGTAAAAAACTTAGATGAAACAGTAGAAATACCACCTTCTGCCAAAGCCAAGAAATCGGAAAACTTTGTACTGGAAATTCCTGCGTTGGAGGTTAACCATGCTGTTCCCTGAAAATCCAGTACCATTTGAAATACATCATCTGTTCCTAATCCCTTTGAAGACGTATAAGTAAAAAATTCTCCGTCTTTTAGTCGGGAAAGCCCTGTGCCGGTACTGAACCATAGAGCATTTTTATCTTCTTTGAAGGTTGCAATTTTGAATACCACATTACCGGCAAGTCCGTCTTTGGTGGTGTAAAGTTTTTCTATTACACCGTTCTTTAACACAAAGACACCGCCGCCGTCTGTACCGCACCAGAGTCTTCCCGATTCGTCTTCATACAAACACATTATGTAGTCGTTGGGGAGTCCGTCTGTTCGTGTGTAGGTTTTTATTTTTCCCGTGGTTTTTGATACAACGTTCAAACCGTTGGTGGTACCGATATAGAGGTCTCCGTTTTTCGCTTCCAAGGCAACTCTGACTTTTTCACCTGTAAGACCGTCTTCTTGTTTCCAAGATGTAATAACACCTTCCGGCGATATTTTCAGTTGTCCCAATTTTGCATAGGAGCTGACTAGCATGTCTCCTTCGGGCGTAAAACTGACATCTCGGATACGGATATTTTCACAATAACGGGTAGCCTCATTTTCATTTTTTTGAGGACCGTCAAAGCAATAGAGCCCGTTATCTGTAGCCATCCATATAAAACCGGTAGTGGGATCTTCCGCTATGGCATTAACGGTTGTAGGCAGGGTAATCGTTTGAAATTTACTGTAGCTGAGTTTTTCAAGTCCGCCTCGGTCTGTGGCAAACCATATACTGCCTTCTTTATCTTGGATAATTTCATTAACGCTGTCATCGGTAAGCCGGTAATTGATATATTCTTTTTGAAGAATGCCGTTTTGTATGACAGCGCAGCCTCTGTCCAAGCCTAACCACATATTATTGTCTTTGTCTTGAAACACGGTATTTACAAACAAAGCCGATTGGTCTTCAGTACGTAAATCAAAGACTGTCTCTTTTTCACCATCCACCTTTACAATGTAATAAGGGGCAACACCAAACCACAATGCTCCGCTAGTATCTTCAAATACGGTGGTAACTAAGGGATTGGGAATGGAAGTAATTCCCGTATAACGGGTAAAACGGGAACCAACATAGTAATAAATTCCGTTAACTTTTGCCGAAACTAACCAAATTCTTCCTGAAGAATCACAGGATAGTCTAACCACCATGGCTTGGTCGTCATCGTAACCGGCAAGTCCTTCCGGTTTTACGATGGTATCTTCCGGGGTGATATATACAACACCGGCTGAAGTCCCTACCCAAATATTTCCTTCTGTATCTTCACAGATATCCCGAATAGAATTGTTTGGTAAACCGGTCTCAACGGAAAAGTTTTTTACCGTCATACCATCGGAGGCGATACGTGTCAAACCTTCATCATTGGAACCTATCCAGAAATTATTTTGTGAATCAAGAAACAGAGCTCTAGCTGATAAATAATCTAAATATGAACTGGTGATACGGCTGAAAGTTTCAAATTCTATGCCGTCAAACCGGACTACTCCGCCGTAAGTGCCAAATACTATAAAACCGTGATTGTCGATCAAAATATCTGTAACAGAGTTTCCCGGAATTCCGTCGCTGGCAGTCCAAGAACGACTGATATAATTTCTGAAAAAATTTCCTGTTTCAGGCTGAGGCTGAGAAAGTCCGTAGCTATAGACCCCGCAGACAAACAAGAAAATTGCTTGCCATAAGAAATATATAGTCCGATTTTTTTTCATAGACCCTCCGATTTATACTAAGAATGATCTGCTCCGAAGAATCTGCACTACCGTATGCATGCTATATACTGGTACATTTTATTTCAATGTAAATAAATAGCCCATGAAATAATTAAGGGCATAGTGATAATTGCAAAAACGGTGCTTACAGATACCATGGCAGCAGCAATTTTTCCGTCCCGATTAAACAAAGAAGCAAACATAGTGGTATTGGCAGCAGTGGGAGTTGCACAGGCAATCATAATTACATCCAACACAATGCCTTTTACGTGCAAAGCTACAAGAAGTAGCATTACCGAAACCGGTAATACAATAACGCGTAAAGCCACAGACCATACAAACTGTATGTTGCCGATTATTTTCAACGATGTTATTTGTGACAGATAGAACCCGATAATAACCATGGGTAAGGGAGTATTGAGAGCTGCCAGAGAAGCCACCGGTGTACCGATTACTGTAGGCAATTGTAGCGGAGTTAAAAATAAAATCAAACCGATACAAATGCCTATAATACCGGGATTAAAAATAATCTTTTTGGGAGATATCGTACCCCCCATTTCATAGCTTCCATACGTCCAGGTAAACAAGTTAAACACCGCAATAAAAGCTGCACCGTAAAAAACCCCGTCGCTCCCTAAAAGGGCACTTTGCAAAGGTAAAGCCATATAACCGCAGTTGGAAAATATGGCACCATAGCGGTATACTCTCAGCTTGTTTTCTTCTTTTTCTCGGATAAAAAGGCGGGCACACACAATATTAAAAATATGTATTGCCACGGCAAGAGCCGTTACCATTCCCAAATTATACAATTTTTGAGGGTCGTATTCTCTGTCAAAAGAGCTGATAATAACACAGGGAGTAACAAAAAAAAGCACAAACTTTGTTATGTTTTTTATGCCTTCTTCGGTAAATACTCGCTTTTTTGCACAAACATATCCGATAAAAATCAGTACAAAAAGAATAATAACCTGTTGAAATACCGTTACAAACTCCGTGCTCATAGTACACTCCTATGCTTGTTACTTGGGAAGTTTGCGTTTATACAAAGCGGCACCGCCCTCAACTCTTTTTTTGCCGGAAGCAAAGCTTTGACGATTTTTTTCTCTACCGTAACTACCGTCAAAATATTCTCTGTGGCCTTGTTTACCGTAACCGCCGGATTTTTTGCTGCGACCTTCGTCAAAATGACGATTTTTTCCTGACCGCCCTTTGGCTCCCTTGTCTTTAAAATCTTCGGACTTTGAATCTACATGCATGTGGGGCAACCGTCTGTCATCCCGAGAAAGTTGCAGTGCCCGCTGAGCAGCATCTTTAGGTAAACTGACCAAGCTAAAGCTGTCGCTGACTTCAATTCTGTCCACCAGTCTTTGAGGAATGCCCAGCAATGTACTGAAAAACTCTGCGATTTCTCTGGGGAACATTCTGTCTCGCCGTCCCAGCTGTACGTACAATCGTGTTTGGTTTGCACCTACGCTACCGGAACCGCCAAAACGGGGATTTTCGATAGGAAGGATTTCGCTGTATCTGTGGGCATCCAAGTGTTTGCCGTAAAAGACTTCCAACACGGAAGCCAGTACTTCTTCCGGATTACCCTGTTCACACAATTCGGAAGCCATTTTTGCAAAGACGGATTCTTGAGACACCTCTCCTTTTTCCTGCAAAGAAGTTTTCATTGTATCAAAGAGCCGGCTTCGTTTTGCATTCAAAACTGTATCTACAGAAGGAATTTTCTCTTCTTTCAAAGTGCCTTTTACGTTTCGTCGTATGGCAGATTTCAAATGCTCCAATTTTCTTCTTTCTTCCGGACGGACAAGGGTTATTGCCACTCCGTAAGAACCGGCACGGCCGGTACGTCCTATACGGTGGATATATGTTGAAGAATCAAAGGGCAGAGAATAGTTAATAACATGGGTCAATCCTTCTATATCGATACCGCGGGCTGCCACATCCGTTGCTACCAATATGCGGGTTTTCCTGTTTCTGAAACGGTACAGGATTTTTTCCCGCTGCATTTGGGAAATATCTCCGTGCAGGGCAGCTACCTCATATCCCCGTTCATCCAGTTGTCGAGACAAGGTATCTGCATCGGCCTTTGTTTGGGTGAAAATCAAGCCGTAAAAATCTGGAGAAATATCGATAATACGTACAACGGCTTCCAGCTTATCCCGCTCCCGTACCAAAATATACTTTTGTTCCGTTAAAACAGGAGTTTCCGGAGTAGCTTCTTCTTCTACAATTTCGTACTCACCCATAAACTTGGAAGCAATTTTCAAAATAGGAGCCGGCATGGTAGCGGAAAAAAGCAAAATGCGGCTGTCGGGATTTGCCCGGGAAAAAATAGCTTCTATGTCATCGATAAAGCCCATATCCAACATTTCATCGGCTTCATCTAAGATAAAATATTTTATTTTTGATAAATCCAGAGAACCTCTTTCAAGATGATCCTGTACACGGCCGGGAGTTCCCACCACAATTTCAACGCCTTTTTTTAAAGCTCTTAACTGCTCTCCCATAGATTGACCGCCGTAAATAGCTGTCATCCGAGGATATAATCCGGTAGAAAAAGAACCGATTTCTTTACAAACCTGTAATGCCAATTCTCGGGTAGGTGTTAAAACCAAGGCCTCTACAGCCCCTGTATTTTTTCTGATTGTCTGTACTAAAGGTAAGCCAAAAGCGGCTGTTTTTCCTGTACCGGTACGAGCCTTTGCAATTACATTGGCGTCCCCTTCCAATAATCGGGGAATTGCTAAAACTTGAATGGGGGATGGTGTTTCAAAACCTTTTTTCTCTACGGCAGCCAGGGTGGCTTCGTCTAAACCTAAATCTTCAAAAGAGATTAATTCATCCATAATACTGTGCGGTATAGTACATGATTTTCAAAATAATATCAATACACGGAAAAATTATACAAAAACAGACAATTTATGCAAAGAAAAGCCGTCTGTCAAATTTTATATACTGCCGGTAGCTACTAATTTCACAGCTTCTACCAAAGCTTTATGTTCTTCGGGAGCTATGCGGGCATACAAAGTATCGGGAGTATCACCGGGCAATACAGGCACTTTTTTCTGCAAAATAATTTTTCCGGTGTCACAGCCGGCATCAACAAAATGGACGGTACAACCGGATTCTTTTTCCCCGGCAGCAATAACGGCTTCGTGTACATGGTGTCCCCACATGCCTTCTCCACCGAACTTTGGCAACAGTGCCGGATGCAGATTTATGATTTTTCCTTTGTATTCATCGATCAGACTACCCCGTAACACTGTCAAAAAACCGGCTAATACAATGGCCTTAGCATCGTATTCTTTTGCCAAGGACAACACTCTTTGGGAAATAGCCAGACGTTTTTCTTCAGCATCGGCAACAGAAGCTTTTTCCCGTCCCATAACGGCATAGGGACTGACAATTTCTACGGGAATACCGGCAGCTTTTGCCCGTTCCACTCCGTAGGCATCCTTCCTGTCACTAAACACGGCACAGATATGGTAGGGACAGGGCTCACCTCCCTGCACTGCAGCCCGGTTCATGGCTTTTTCTTCGTCTATCAAAGCCTGTAAATTTGTTCCGCCACCGGATATCAATACAACAACAGAAAAAGCCATACTATCCTACCTGATACCTTGATTATTCAAAAATTACCTGTTCTTCCTGAGTTTGTGCCGCCCCTTGTGCACAGACGACCTGACCTACAATATAAGACTTCATGCCTTTGCAACAACCTGTATCGGCAGTACTGAAAGCATTTAATTCTTCAAGAATTGCTTTTGCAGCATCTTGGGAAACAGCCATCATAAAACCGATTCCCATATTAAATGTATTAAACATTCGGTTAGGGGCAGCTCCCCGTTTTACCAATTCGTCAAAGACAGGTACTATATCCCAAGAACCTTTTTTTATTTTGGCAATCAAAGGAGCTTTTCCCTCTGCCGTCCGTTTTTCGTTAGCGGCAGGGAACATTCTGGGAATATTTTCATAAAAACCGCCACCGGTAATATGCACCATACCGTGAACTGCTTGGCGATATTTTTCCAATACAGCCAATACCGGACGCACATAGATGCGGGTGGGCTCAAGCAACACTTCTCCCATGGTTTTTCCCGGAGCAAAAGGAGCAGGATCAGAAAAGTCGGTAACCAACTTACGAACCAAAGAAAAACCGTTGGAATGGACACCGGTGGAAGCCAAACCGATAAGCACATCACCCTCTGTAATGTGTTCTCCGG
>JAHLFV010000026.1 GCA_018883625.1 Candidatus Treponema excrementipullorum | reverse complement strand
AAGCAGATATTGCCTCAGATTTAGTCAAAACAGAATTTAGTCTGGAATCTTTTTCCAACTACCGTAAAGCAGTCAGTAACTTGATGAAATTTATTGTTCATACAAATTATGAAGTTAAAATGAATATTCGTCGTCGTCCTAGCCGGCGTTTTAAAACGGAAAAGTTTTACCTGATAGATATTGTTGATAAAAAAATTGATAAACTGGCTGCGGATATTTTGGAAAATCACCTTGAAACATTACAGGTTTTAGTTCGTATTGATGAAATCAATGGATTGGTGGTAGATTTAATTACCTAGGAGTTATTATGAGCGATATTTTTGAAAATGATATAGATAAAATGACAGAAGAAGATCTTTCTGCTTTGGAAGATCAGGATGTACAGGAAAATGCTGAGCCTTCTACGGAAAATTATGTGTATCCAGATAACATGTTTCGGTTAAAGTTGGAATACTCTTGTGAAGGGGTTTATGCTGTATCACCGGAAAACATGGAACTGCATGGAGGTGATTATGTTATCATTCCTACAAAGTACGGAAAAGATTACGCCCGAGTTATGGGGCCTGTCACCCACCCAATAGGTATCCAACCAGACGATATCATTGCTATAGAACGTAAAGCAAATGATTCTGATATTCAACGGGCACGGGAGCTCAAGGCTAAGGAAGCAGATGCCTTTAAAGTTTTTCAGGAAAAAGTTGCCATTCACAAACTTGATATGAAATTGATCACTACCCACTATCTGTTGGAAGAACAAAAAGTATTGTTTTTCTTTAGTGCAGAAAAACGGGTCGACTTCCGTGAACTGGTTAAAGACTTGGTTTCTGTTTTCAAAATGCGAATAGAGTTAAGACAAATCGGTGTAAGAGATGAACCAAGAATTACCGGTGGCGTTGGGATTTGTGGACGTCCTTATTGTTGTCACGCTATTTCCGATAAACTTAAACCGGTATCTATTCGTATGGCAAAGGAACAAAACTTATCTTTAAATTCCATGAAAATTTCAGGACAATGCGGCAGGTTACTTTGTTGTCTTTCCTATGAATATGATTGGTACACCGAGGCAAAAAAACAGCTTCCCAGTGAAGGCATAAAGCTGTTTTATGACGGTACCCATTTCAGAGTTACAGAAGTTAATCCTCTCACCGGGCAAGTGCAAATGTCAGGGGAAGACGGTCGTTTAATAACGGTAAATGCAAACAGATTTCTTAACCATGAGGGAAGATGGAAGCTTAAATAGGCTTTGTCTGAGTAAATTACAACTGCATGATACAAACCATGGTGGGACTTGTTTTTTCATCAAAGGGTTCCTTGTTAAAAGAACTGAAATAGTCTACCTTTGTATATCCAAGTTCTTTCGCCCACTCTGTTATAGTGTCTTTTAACAGTAAAACAATAGGTTTATGATCTACAATCGTAACAAGGTTTCCTGTACTGGTTTCTACCTGTTGCAAAAAAACAGGTGATTTCCCTTTTGCAAAAATCAACTTGGATAAAAGTTTTGCCCGAATACTCTTTGATACCGGCAACAAAGTTTCACCTTTGGAAATATAATATGAATAATTAGGAAGTTGGAAGACAAAACACCCTCCAGGGTGCAACAGAGATTTACAATCGGCAAATATTTTTTTCATTATTTTTATTTCTGAAATATAAATCAAACGATTACTGACACAGAAAATATGAGTAAAAAAACCCTGAGTTAAAAAATGGCTCATTTCCAAAGGCGACATGCTGAAAAAGCGTATATTAGCATAGACAGGTTTACTTTTTCTTGTAGCAGAATTCAACAGACAGTAATTGTCATCTATACCGGTAACATTACATCCCTTTTTAGCTAAGTGATGTTCAAGCACACCTGTCCCACATCCGATACTCAAAATCCTAGACTCAATGGCAGAAGATTTAACAAGATCTTCAAAAAAAGACTTTTCATCTTTCGTTACGGGAAATAATTCATCGTAATATTCTACAATCTTTTCTGCATAGTCCATGTTCTAATTATAATAGTAAAATAAAAATTTTCTACAAAATTTAATAAACTTTAATACAAGAATGTATTATATTCTTGTACATGATTGATGTTTTTGATATTTTTGAGATTTAACTTGAAATATATAGGTCTTATGAAAAAATTCTTCCCTGCAAATGATTTATAGTGCTCCAACAATAAAACTCTTATACGAAAACACACATTTACAGGGAATTTCTAACAAAACTACCGATAGAACAGGTGTCTCATTTTGCCGAAAGCCTTTTCTTTTCCTCGTATTATATACAGTACTATGCATACAAAAGTGTACAACAGACTAAGACCTAAAAGGGCATAAAACAAAAGAGGATTATTCTGCACATAGCTATACGCCGGTAAATTGGCACAGACAATAATAGGTAAAACCAAAAAGAATACAGGACCTGCAGCATACACATAATCTTGCGCTACCGGTGTCTTAAAATCCGGATCTACCACCCGCAACAAAGATAAACCGGTAGGGAGCGTTCCTGTAGCAGTTCCAAACAAGAGCAACATTCTGTAAAATTTATGATCATCATAAAGACGGGATGCATAAAAAGGCAAAATAACACAAGTTATAATAATTCCCACCAAAGTTAAAAGAATAATAGGTACCGTGTAGCTGGCAATTGCCACTAAGGAAATAGAACCTAGAGAAGCGGCAACCGTTAAGTCCACGCTGAGACCGTTTATTCTGTTAAGGGTACCGTCATCAACTGTATGGTGAATATGCAATGCAATCATGAGCTGACGGACACCTGCTGCCACAAAGGTACTGAAAATAAAGTTAACACCCCACAGAGAATTAGCCAACTCCACACCCAAGGGGCCGATAAAAGATAAAAGTTTTTCCACAATCAACAAAACAAGGCTTGATAAAATATATGTCACCATAACCAAAGCAATGTGATAGGTAAAGGAGTCGATAGATTCACTGTCTGTCGTAAACTTAGAAGATTCTCTCATTTCATCTTTAGAGAGAAAACCTGTTCTGACACCTCTGCTCCGCAACTTTGCGGCAGTTTCTGCATCTACCCAGCCGTGAGCCACACCGATATTGATAAGAATAACACCGCCAATGCTACCCACTAAGAATCCGATAGCAGCCAAAGCCAATCCTACAGAGGTTGCTCCTTCAAAGCCCATAGATTCCCACGGTAAAGATATGGAGTAAGCCTGTCCCGGTCCTAATTCAAAGCCCAAGGGCAAAGCCAATCCAAAAGCCGGAAACAAATCAGGATATACGGTGTAAATCAAAACAAGGGTTAAAATCAATCCAAAAGCAACTTGGAAACCGTACTGCAACAAGATTGCGATGATGTTGTCACTTACAGCCCGAGATTTTTCTTTTTTCTCGGGATGACGCAGCATCATAGCTATAAAAGAAATATTCAAAAGATGAAAAACCAACTCTCCCAAAAAATCCGAAGAAAGACCGAAATGAGGCGTTATGAAATTGTAGGTAACAAGAAGAAAAAAACCGCCAATAATGGAACTGGGAATGAGAAAATGTTGTATAAATTTAACTTTGGAACGAAGTAAAGCACCTATAAGCAACGCTCCCGACAAAATTCCGATGTGAATAATATACGAAAAGGTCATGTTGTCTCTCCTTTATTTTTAACTATTTCAAAGTACAAATCCTGATATTTCAAACTACTTTCCCGTCCCTGCAATCTGAAACGCTACTGTTGGGATTCGTAAAAAAATTCTACCGTATACTTTGCACAGATTATCATGGATTCAATCTTTTCATAGGCAAAGGTCATTTCTTCTCTGTCAGAAAAAGAAAAAATAAGGTTTTCCTTTGTAGATGATACTTTAAACTCTTTAGAAAGAATATGTTGTTTTTTCTTTCCCCCCATTTGTAACAGGACACCGTGATCTTCAAAAAGCACTTTGTTTGCAGGCTCTGAATGCAACAATTCTCTCAACTCTTTTCGTTCAGCCTGATGCCACTCTGTCATTGTTTCATAAAGAATATTCTGTCTGTCTACAATATTGTAACGACCGTCAATTGCAGCTTTAGCATGACAATAACTACATTCTATCTTTCTTCCGGAAGACACAAAAGTTCCGAATTTTTTGCAATGGGGACACAGATAAAAAAGCCGTTCTATGCCTTCTGCCTGTTTTGGAGAATTATACTCCACTCCAGGATATTTCTTTTTCCAATCTTCGTGACTGTAAGACAGTGCCTTAACCGTTCTTTGAAGGATTTCATCATTCTTCATAGATTTGATCTCATCCGGTAGAAGAACGTCTACAACACGAATGGTTACTGTCCCTTTTCTTTCTGTCTCTGCCCAGCGAGGTTTGTTTTCAAAAGCCCCTTCAATGTTGATAAAAACTGCGGGACTTTTAAAAATACGCACAAGCTTTGCCGTGGCAGTATGGATATCCATCATGTCCCCATCCCAAGTTCGCGTTCCTTCAGGAAAGACCCCGACACAATCCTTATTTTTCAAAGCATCTGCAATAGCACGGATCGTTGTTAAATCACTCCGTCCCTGAGTTTTAGGAATAGCACGGACCCATTTCTGCAACAAGTAACTGACGCCTTTCATTTTGAATAGATATGAACCGGCAACCCATCTGATGTGATACGGATATACTGCAGAAATAAAAAAGGGATCCAACGTATGAACATGATTAGCAAAAATAACTGCGTCTTCTGTCAGAGCTTCAATTTTTTCTTTTCCGATAAACTCCAGCTTATATTTTTTTTTAAGGTACGTACCGTAAAAAGGGTGAACCAAATATTTTTCTGCCCAAGGGAAATTCATGCTCATGTACTACACCTCTTTTCCAAGAAAAGTATGTAAAGCAACAGGAGCAAAAATACATATAACCTCACGTTTCATAGTTCTATTGTATCAAAATCTCTAAAATGACACCAGTATCAAATAAAAAACTACCCTGTATGCCAGGGTAGCTTTTAAATCACGCAGTTATATTAGAAAGTGTATCTCCAAGAAATAGGAATTGCAAAAGCAAACTTAACATCTGAGTCTGCATTAACAAGACGTTGCGTTTCATAGAAATTAAATTCCATACCGCCGATCAAACGATGTTTCCCTATGTTGAAAATAACCCGGGGATACAAGTCTACAGACCATCTATCTCTCCCTATCTTACTGTCAACAAAATACCCACCATAAGCACCTGTAAACTTAAATGTTAAGTTTTTCATGAGTCCCATAGCAAAAAGACCACCGGCATACAAAGCTGTTTTGTTGTCTCCAAAACTAACTTCTAAATCGCCACCTACAGAAATACCACCGTTGTAAATACCTGTAAGGCTAATAACATTGCTATTAGTTACAGTAGTGTTAGGTAATTGTTCTGGAAGGGTAAACTTAAATTTGGAAACATCTAAGAGATTCTCCCCATGAAACGTGTAACCACCACCAACATAAAATTTGTCATACAGGGAGCCATAGCTGGCAAAAATTCCAAAAGATTCCTCTTTAATCTTATACACGGCACCTACATTCAAATCGGAACCGCCTAAGGCAAAAGTTCCGTTAATACCGAAATGCATATTCATATCGAATTTATCACTGATCGTTAATTCCGGAACACTGAATCCACCCTGTACCATGTCAAAGAGAAAATTCATACCAAAATATTTATTCCCATACACACCGTTATTGGTATAATCATCATAGACCACCATGTAGGAACCGGGAAGGGCTTGTTTGAAATTTTGTCCAACCAAAATCTGCATCCACTGTATGGGATTGAACCATAGGTAAGCTGTTTCAGGAGCCCCAGCTAATGAATAATTTTTAAAATTAGCAAGATCCTCTAATCTCAAAGTATACTTAATTTCCGCACCAACATTATTGTATTGGACTCTCCCAAAAACGGTATCATATAAACCGCCAAAGCCTATATTATTTCCGTCACCGACAGTCTTAGGAACACTGACAATAACACCTTTTGATCCCAATTCATTGTAAATTTCGTTTTGTGCTACGGCAAAAGATGCCAGCAAAGAAAAGATAATACAAAAAACAATCCCTTTTTTCATCAGATTTATTACCTCCAATATTTTTTACTTCAGAGGATATAGTCCACACCCATTATTGTCAACATAAAAATTATGTACGACCATTAAGAAGAAAGATTTTTCATAAAAATCTTTTAACCAATATTGTATAAATGGAGTTATTCTGCCTCATTGCGTTTTCAGCTTACATGGGGTATAGTTTCCTTGAAAAAAATTGGAGGTACTATGAAAGATCCCCGTATCGATACATTGGCAAAAAATCTTGTTCGGCACTCCATCAGTGCCCGGGCAGGAGAAAAAGTCCTGATTCAGGCAAATAATATGGCACCGGAACTGGTTCGGGCCTTGGTAAGGGAAGTATATGCTGTCGGAGCATATCCCTTTGTGTCTCTTAAAGACAAAACCGTAGAAAGGGAAATCCTCTTGGGAGCAACAGAAGAACAGATGAAAGTCCGAGCAGAAATCGAACGCTATGAAATGAGCAAGATGGACTGCTTTATCGGGTTTACTGCTCCTCAAAACTTAAACGCCTGGATTGACGTTCCTCAGGAAAAAATGGAAATCTACAGCAAAGTGTACTATCATCCCGTTCACTTACAGCAACGACTGAATCACACCAGATGGGTAGTACTCCGTTCTCCTACCCCCGCCATGGCCCAGTTGGCAGGTATGAGCGAAGAAGCCTTTGAAGACTTTTTCTACAACGTCTGCACCTTGGATTATGATAAAATGTCAAAAGCAATGGACGCTTTGGTAAAATTGATGGCAAAAACAGACAAGGTTCACATTGTAAGCCCCGGAACGGATTTGACATTTTCCATTAAAGGTCTGCCTCAAATTAAGTGCGACGGAAAAATGAATATCCCTGACGGAGAAGTGTACACAGCTCCTGTAAAAAACTCAGTCAACGGAACCATCAGCTATAACACCCAGTCTTTGGAACAGGGATTTTTGTACGAAAACATTCAATTCACTTTTAAAGACGGAAAAATTGTTGATGCAAAAGCAAACGACACACAACGTATCAATCAACATTTGGACACTGATGAAGGTTCCCGTTATGTGGGAGAATTTGCCATTGGTGTAAACCCCTATATTCTCAATCCCATGAAAGAAACCCTTTTTGACGAAAAAATTGCCGGTTCCATTCACTTTACACCGGGAAATGCCTACGCCGACTGCGATAACGGAAATCGTTCCGCAATTCACTGGGATTTGGTTTTGATTCAGCGACCGGAATACGGTGGCGGAGAGATCTACTTTGATGATGTACTTGTCAGAAAGGACGGATTATTCGTTTTGCCTGAGCTGGAATGCTTGAATCCCGAAAATCTGAAATAATGTGCCTGTGAAAAACAAAAAGCCGTTGCACTTCAGCACAAGAATTTGCAGCGACTTTTTGTTACTTTTCGCCCTTGTTATGCCGCTGTGTTAATGCAAAGTGCAGGAGTTACTCCAAAGTTCGTACAATTTGTGCCGCAGTGCCGAAACTATCGTACCCATCGGTATCAAAACGATTATACCCTGATTTTATTTTTCGTAAGGGATAAGCAAAGCCCCCGATTTGTAGTCTCTTTTTTCTTTGACAGGAATATCAACCTGTATCAAGTCTCCCGACTGTAACACCAATTTTTGCTTTTCTGCATAAGAAACAGCCAAGACCAAGCCCAAAGAGGAACAACCGTAGTATCCCACCCGGTTTTTAGGTAAAGCGATGGGCTCCGATGCAATGCGTATGAACATTGTACCCTTTTCCGTGGATTTTTCTTTATAAATACATTTGGGAACAGCAAACACAAAAGAAAGGCTGGCTCTGTCTTTTGACAAGGAAGCCGTTTCCGACAACCGTACCAAAGCCTTGGGTGCTTTTTCTGTAGAAAATACAAAGTGACACCATTTGTTACCATGGCTACCGTCCATCGGACAATGAAAAATATTTTCTCGTTCCTCCTCACCGTTCCTGCATCCTACAGGACAGGGAGAAACACAGACGTAATTTTTTCTTGATAAAGCCCCTCGTAAAGCTGTTAAAAACCGTGCTGAGGGAGGGGTTCCCGGCTCAACAACTAAAACAGATGCTGTAGCCTTTGCATACTGCCCCATAGTTGTGACGGCTCTTTTTGCCGTAAACTCTGGTGGCTTATCGTAAGACTCGGCAACTTCATTAAACACATTGGCGCATACAACAAAATCGCCAGGTTCTTTTATAGGAGTTCCCAATTCACCCCGCACACGAATAATTTTCCAAGGTTCACACACTGAGTCAGTTTCCCCATTGGTACGGGCAACTACAGCGAGGAACAGCTCTTCTCCTAAAGCAAGTGCCCGCTGAGAATGATCCACACAATACCAGGTAAGTTGTTTGTGGCGTAAATCGGGACGGGCTAACCACAAAGCAATAGGAATAGTTAAAGGGCCCGAACCCAAATCGATGCACACAGCCTTGGAAGGCAACTTAAAGGTTTCCGAAGAAAAGCCCTGAAACAGTCGGGTGAGACGAAGAAGATTCCACCACTGATAGTACCGCACATAGGCTGTTAAAGCTGTTGTTTCATTCAAATAGCCGGTTCTTCTTTCAGAGCGATTATCCGTAAGCACGTGAGACAAGGTGCGTATATGTTCCGGCACTTGGGATAATTGCCGAGAAGAAAGACACTGAACGCTTTGCACAATTTTATCAAAGTTTTCTATTACTTCTCGGGCTTCTTTATTTAAAGGCGGAAACACCGTTTCGATTTTTGTTGTCATGTGTACACCTCTATCGTCCATCTTGTTTTCTTGCCTGCAGTTGCACATATAAATCCGTTAATAACTCCCGCATTTCCGTTATGGTTTCCAAGGCAGTAGAAATCTTTTGAGACACAAGAGAGCCATCCTCATCAAAATACAGTTGAGCTTCCCGAATCATTTCAGAACGAGCCCCTTCTATGGTAAACCGTCGCTCCTGAATCAAATACTTCAACCGCATAATCTGTTGCAAATTTTTTTGGGAATACGCCCGTCTGCCCCCCAAATCTTTTTTGGGAGCAATACTGGGTATTACTTCTTCCCAGTACCGTAAAACGTGAGCCTTTACACCTGTAAGTTTTTCTATTTCCCCAATCGAGTACGAAGCCATCAGCGATTAACCCTGTCTTCCCACTTTTTACGACTGGCTTTTAATTCCAACATTACGGGAATCTTATCAAAGCCCAAATCTTTTCTGATTTTATTCTTTAAATATGCAACATAAGTATCCGGTACCACTTCCGGTCGGCTGGCAAAAAGCAAAAAGGACACAGGATTTACCGAAGTCTGTACCATGTATTTTAACTTAAACTGAGAGCTTTTTCCTGATGGCGGCGGATAAGCAAAAATCCAATCCTTCAACGCCATATTCAATATACCTGTTTCCACTTTTTTGTTTAACTGCGCATCCATAGCCAAAGCTTCATTCAAAAGAGCTTTGATACCTTTACCTTCCAAGGCGGAAATGGCAATAACCGGAGCATATTGCATTTTTCCGAACATAATCCGTATATTGTCCTCTGCCTGTTTAAGAGCCTTTCTGCCCTGTTCTTGAGTATCCCATTTATTTAAGACAAAAATCACTCCCCGTCCCCGGTCATGGGCAAGGGCTGCGATTTTTTTATCCTGTTCCGCCAAACCTTCCTGAGCATCTATCATCAAAAAAACGATTTCTGCATCTTCCAAAGTTTTGATTGCCCTGTTCACGGAATAGTACTCTATATCTTCCTTCACTCTGGCTTTACGCCGTATACCTGCCGTATCCAAAACCTGAAAAGTCCGTCCGCCATACTCAAAAGACCCCTCCACTACATCTCGGGTGGTACCGGCATAATCACATACGATAGAAGCCTCGGTATGGGTCAATCTGTTAGCCAAGGTGGATTTTCCCGTATTGGGTTTTCCCATAATGGCAATTCTTACAGGGACAATATCCTCGCCTTCTTCTACTTTGGAAAAATCAAGCTTTTCTATAAGCAAGTCTGTCAGTTCTGGAATACGATCCCCGTGTTCTGCAGAAATCAACAGCAAATTGTCAAAGCCAAACTGCATGTAGTTCCAAGCTTCTTCTTCTAGCCTGCCACCTTCTGTCTTATTCACTGCAGCTATAACTTTATGCCAATACGGACGCAAAAGTTTGATAAATTCTTCATCCTCTCCCGTTATCAATCCTGCATCCAACAAAAGCAAAATCACGTCGGCATTTTCCAAAGCTTTTAAAGATTGTTCAACTACCAACTGATCCATCACAGCTTCCATAGTACCCACTTCTCTGTCTAATTTAAAACCGCCGGTGTCCATAAGTCGCATAGGATATCCGTTAATAAAAGCTGTTTCTTCAATAGGATCTCGGGTAACACCGGGTGTAGGATCTGTTATTGCCCGACGACGATGTAACAATCTGTTAAACAAAGTTGACTTTCCCACATTGGGACGCCCTGCTATAACAACTAAGGGTAAATTTTTATAGTTTTTTGAGGAATCAAAACCTGTACCAAAAATCTCTGTTTCTTTTTCGTTGTGTTCCATGGGCTTAACTCCTGTTATACCGTTATAAGGCATTGCAATAAGGTTGGCAACATTACTTTATTTTACAAAATCGTGATACGCCCGTTTACTATAACAAATGGAAAGAATTCTCACAAGTCGTATCTTACCCATACAAATAGTTCCCTGTAAAACAGTTTCCGTCTTCCACAAATAAATTTTTTATGGCACAGTAGGAGCATCTGTACAGAGAAGTCAACCGATATTCTGTACAGAGAAGTCAACCGACATTCTGTACAGAGAAGTCAACCGACATTCTGTACAGAGAAGTCAACCGACATAAGGATACAATATGAAAACATTCACGGAAATTCTGGGAAAAGAAATTTTGTTTTTTGACGGAGGAACAGGTTCCCTTCTTCAAGCTCAAGGACTGAAACCGGGTGAATTACCCGAAACATGGAACATACTTCATCCCGAAAAAATCGTTGATATACACTATAATTATTATCTTGCCGGAGCAAACATTATAAAAACAAATACTTTCGGTGCAAATCCCTTAAAATTTCCCCTTAAAAATCCATGTACTGATAACATAGCTTCTTGCAGAAAACCACAGAATACTTATTCCGAGATAAAACAATCAGGAGACGATATCGATTCTGTGTCTTCAAAAACATTTTTTCTGGAAACGCTCATAGAAGCCGCACTAAAAAATGCTAATACAGCCCGACAAAAAATCCATGAAACCGTTTTTTCAGAGAACACAATGCTACAACTGAAAAACAGCAACTTAATTCCTCAACATATTGATTCCCGGAAAAGTCCCCATTTCATAGCCTTTGATATAGGACCTTTAGGAAAACTCTTTGCACCTCTGGGAGATTTGCCCTTTGAGGAAGGAATCCGGCTGTTTTCAGAAGTTTTTCGGATAGCTCTGCATGTTCATAGTCAATATCCTTTTGACTTGATTCTTATAGAAACCATTAACGACTGCTATGAAGCAAAAGCCGCCGTTATAGCCGCAAAAGAAGTGATGGAAGAAGTTGGTATGCGCCTTCCGGTAATTGTAACTACGGTATACGATCAATCCGCAAAGTCTCTCACCGGATCAGCCCCGGAAACCATGGTAACTATTTTGGAAGGCTTGGGCGTTGCGGCTTTGGGAATGAATTGCAGTTTAGGCCCCAAACAAATGACAGACATTGTCCCCCGACTTACAGCCGTTTCCAGCCTTCCTGTAGTTGTAAATCCCAATGCCGGACTTCCTCACAGTCAACAAGGACATACAATCTATGATGTCACCCCTGCTGACTTTGCAACCATAACAGCCTCTTTCGTAGACATGGGAGCATCTCTTTTAGGTGGCTGCTGCGGTACAACACCGGAACATATATGTCGCCTTGTAAATCTCTGCAAAGACAAAACATGTTCCCTTCCTTACGACAAAAACCTGACCTGTGTTTCTTCCTATACAAAAACCATGTATTTGGGAGATAAACCTCTATTGATTGGAGAACGGATAAATCCTACAGGGAAGAAGCGATTTAAACAAGCTTTGCGGGAAAATGATATTCCCTACATTTTACGGGAAGGACTCAATCAGGAAGAAAAAGGTGTTCATATACTGGATGTTAATGTAGGCTTACCGGAAATTGATGAGACAGAAATGCTGGAAACCGTTGTCCGGGAACTACAAAGCGTAACAGAATTACCGTTGCAGTTAGATACCTCCCACTTTGGTGCCATGGAAAAAGCCCTGCGTATATACAATGGTAAAGCGTTGGTCAACTCCGTTAACGGCAAAAAAGAAGTGATGGACAAAGTTTTCCCTTTGATAAAAAAATACGGCGGCGTTGTTGTAGCTTTGACTTTGGATGAAAATGGTATTCCCGACACGGTACAGGGGCGGCTTGCCATTGCAGAAAAGATTTTTGCTTGTGCACAGACCTATGGCATCTCTAAGAAAAATATTATTGTAGACCCCCTTGCCATGGCTATCAGTGCAGACACGCAAGCCGCAGCAATTACGTTGGACACACTGGACGCCATTCACAAACAAAAGGGCCGGACTATTTTGGGAGTGTCCAATATTTCCTTCGGTCTTCCTCAAAGAGATTTTGTCACCGCAGGATTTTTTACCATGGCAATGGAACGGGGATTAAGCGCAGCTATCATGAATCCCAACTCTACAGAAATGATGAAAGCCTACATCTGCTTTTGTACCCTTCGCGGCTATGATCCTAACTGTTCCCGTTACATAGAATTTGTAGAAGAGTATACAAAACAACAGGCATTGCAAGAGTCCCAACAACTTCAACCACAAATGCCCAAAGTCCCTAACACAACATTACCGGCTACTTTCTCCGGCACTCCTCAGCAAGATAAAAACTCTTTACAATATGCCATTATCCGAGGACTAAAAAAGGAAGCACAAGAATATACGCAAAAACTGTTACAGACAGATGCTCCTTTGGATATTATTAACAACCATCTTATTCCAGCCTTAGATCATGTAGGTAAAGGCTTTGAAGCAAAAACACTGTTTTTACCCCAACTGCTTATGAGTGCGGAGGCAGCAAAAGAAGCCTTCAAGGAAATAAAAACCCATTTAGTCGGAAGCGGTACTGCAGAAGAATCAAAAGGAACAATTGTATTGGCTACCGTAAAAGGAGATATTCACGACATCGGTAAAAATATCGTAAAAGTTTTGCTGGAAAATTACAGTTTTACCGTTATTGACTTGGGCAAAGATGTTCCACCGGAAAAAATAGCAGAAACAGTATGTCAACACCATATTTATCTTGTAGGACTCAGTGCACTAATGACAACTACAGTACCCTACATGGAAGAAACCATCAAACTACTCCGTAAAGAAGCCCCGTGGTGTAAAGTATGTGTAGGTGGTGCTGTTATGACAGAGGAATACGCCCATATGATAGATGCAGATTTTTACGGAAAGGATGCACTGGACACCGTTAAATTTGCTCAGAATTTTTTTACATCTTTGCAACAGTGATTTATTCTCCCACTATACGACAGTTACTACAAATTCAGTAAAAATGTCAATTTCCCTTGGCGTTTTGTTTTAAAGATATTATATTAACTCTATGCACGAGTTCAAACAGTATCATCAAGAAGACAAAACTTTTGTCAGAGAAACAAAAGTGTATTTTAGCCAATGTAATCAATATCATGTTATGACATTGGCTCAATTATTGGATCTTACATCTGTTACCGCTTCTGAAGATTTTGTACAACGGGGACTGACCTTTGATGTATTGGTAGAAAACAAATCCGTACTTCTTGTATCACGGAATTCTTTCAAAATCCACAGAATGCCTCGAATGGACGATGTAATCACCGTAAAAACCTGGGAAGAAAAAGCCATCGGGTTACAGTTTTCCCGTCGTTATCAGATTATAAAAGACGACGGAACTGTTTTGGTAGACGGAGATAGCACGTGGCTTTCCGTAAATCCCGACACAAGGCGGATTCAAAAGCCTTCCGATTTTAAGCTTCGCCCTGCCCCCACCCAAACCACCGAATTTTGTGGAACACCGGCGGGAAAAATCCAACCATCCGAAAACCTTCAGCGTGTTTCAGAGCGAATCATCCGTTTCAGCGATATAGATGCCAACGGTCACGTAAACAATGCCCGTTACGCCACCTATATTGCAGACATTTTGCCGGAAACTTTCCTGAAAAAGCCCATTACAAACTTCCGTATCAATTACGCCCATGAAGCAAAGTACGGAGAAAAAATGGAACTGTGGGCAGATTTCAACAACGAAGACAAGATTTTTGTGGTGGGTAAAAACCAAGACGGAATCTGCTTTGAAAGCGAAATCTGTTACTGAAATGTCTCTTGTAGGATTGTTGTATCGATATAGCACATCGTAGCAAACCCTTCCGCAATGACTTTCCGGTTTATCGCATTTTTTTATAGGCTACGAATACCCAAGCTCCGGTTGCAGGAAGTATTACTTCATGGTAACGGGGCACTGGGCCTTACAGTGGGAAAATTTCATCTCGATGAAATTTTCCCACAGCTGCAAGTTGCTCCGCCAGTGGCAACTCCGATATATTGTTTTTCTCCGCAAAACTTTTCAAATCGATGGAAAATCTATTCATGGAATAATGCTGATACACCCGTACAGACTCCCACGCCTGAGGATTTTCTTTGTAAGTAGCATGCAAGGCATCTCTGTACGGGATAAATATTCCTTTGTTTTTTAATTCTCCGTACCCAACTATGTGAAGCTCACAAGGAAGACTGTCGGAGCAACTTGCAGCCAGCAACTGCTGATGTAAGGCCGCAGTCTTCTTTGCCATCCACACCTGACTGTCTACAATAAGCTTGGATACTGCACTGTTTCCCTTTGCCAAAGACCGTAAATGAATGGTTTTTGCCGTATGTACGGGAGTTTTATTCAAAATAATAGTATTTTTTCTAAAATCAATTCCCAACTCAGGATTTTTTGCATAAAAGCTGGAAGCAATCTTTCCTGATTGTCCCACCAAATACCGCCTGTTATAAGAGCGCTGTTCATCTTTTCCCGGATTGTCACCGATTATAATCGCTTTTATGTCATCTTCCGGCTGAACATCATTCAAACTGTTGTTGTACACAACGGAAGTTTCCACAGGATAATAAGGTGTATCGATAGCCACAGCTCTTTGTAAAGGCTGCAATACATCCTGAAAAGAGGTGTTCCACTCCTGACACTGTTTTTTAAATGTATCCCGAAACTCGCAAAAAATATCCCACTGAGTATGTTTCATAAGACTTTTTCCATAACAATACCGTCACCGACACAGACAACACCTGTCTGTGTTTGGTATTGGGGAAAGAATTTTTCCAACACTCCTTTTTGCACAAAACCATATTCCCGGTAAATTTTTAGAGCGGACTTCCACTGTTCGTTTACAAGAAGCACAAAAGCCTTTACATCTGTCAAAGTTTTTGCCAATGTGTTACAAGATTCCGTAAACAGATACGTTCCCAGCCCCTTTCCCCGGTAGGCTTGCAGTATTCCCATGGAAGAAATATACACATAGGAGCCGTTGTTTTTGTGACGTTCCCGGGCAGAGTGATCCAATAAAAAATCATCAGAAGTAAGGGCATAACTCTCCCACCGTTCGGAAGCGAAATATCCGCAGACTTTGTTCGTATCTTCGTCGATTAAAACAAAAAAACCTTGAGGAAAGACAGTTATCCGCTCCACGAACACCTCTTCCTTCTCCCGGATAGGCGTAAAAAAAGCGTCTGCCTCCACATTCATAATATCCTGAATGTCAGAGACAAAAGCTTGTCTTAAAGCAAAGGACACTTATTTTTCCTCAGCAACTGTCTGCACGTAATCCGTAATCCTATAGGTGATTTTAACTGGTTCATCGGGGAATACTTCCTGATTTTCCTGTCCTACAGAGAAGAAAGCCATAACACCGTCAGAATTACCGTATCCTTCGGGAGCAGTAAAAGACACGATTTCCGTACCGTTGATGTACAGAGTATAATCCTTATCCCCGGTCTTTTCTATTTTGAGCTTATTGGCACTGTCATAACCGCCGTTAATAAGGTCGGACTCATTCATATACACGGTATTTTCTTCATTGGCAGCAACCAAATCGATGTAAGTTCCGCCATTAACAGCATACACGGCATATTCTCCGGCAGTGTTGATTTCAAACCTCAGATAATCTGACAACCATCCTTCTTCGTCGGCCGTATACCCAAAGACAAACCCAAAACCACTCTTTTCGTAACCACCTAATTTCTTGAATTCCCCTTCGATCATGGAGAATGTTCCCAGTTCAGGCGTGGTAAAAAAATAACCGTACTGATCTGCCTGATTGAACATATTTTCTTCCCAGTCTGTAGGGAAAGTTGAAATTAAAACTGTTTCCGGTTCAGCAGCCGGTTCGGCACTTTTACAGGAAAATGCAACAAATACTGATGTCAAAATCAAAGCAAACAATGTAATTTTTTTCATAGCAAAACACCCCTCACAAGTGATGAATTATTGTAGCACAGCTATTTTCACATTGCAAGAAGTAACGCCAGTCCCTCAAAAAAGAATATGCCCTGTCTCTTATACACATCTGACGCTGCCGACGAC
>JAHLFV010000025.1 GCA_018883625.1 Candidatus Treponema excrementipullorum | reverse complement strand
TGGTGGGCAGTTTCCCGGATGGTAACTCTGCCCTGATGCTGGTCTGTGCAAGGCTGCGCCATGTGGCAGGCACCCAGTGGGGCAACAAAAAGTATATGAATATGAAGCACCTGGAGGATGCCCTTGAGGATGCCTCCATTGCTGGCTGACTTCATTTATACCAGGATCTGCAAACTAATTTGCGCAAAATTCTTGACACTACCAAGGGGCACTTCAGTTACCCATTACTTTTTTCTTAAACTGCCTAATATAAGACATACTACAAAAGCCACCGTGTTCACTAATACAATAGTTGCTCCTGATACAGAGTCCCAGTAATAGGAGATTATAAGACCGATAACCGAAGACAGTAAAGAAATAAGAACGGAAGTTAACACATAACTCCTGCTGGAACGGGTAACAAGACGTGCAGCTGCTGCCGGTAACACTAGCAAAGAGTTAATGACCAAAAGTCCTGTCCAGTGAATGGAAACTGCCACGATAAGGGCTGTAGTTAAAGCAAAAAGCTGTTCAATAAAAAAGACGGAAACGCCTCTGCTTTTGGCAAAGGTTCTATGCATATTCGTCAAAAGCATCTTATTGTAAAACAACGTCCAAATAATAATAACCAGCAAAGCAACGACTAAAAGCAACGCTATTTCCGAAGGTTGTATACTTAAAATATCCCCTACAAGATATTTTTGGTATTTTGCAAAATTGCCGGTGGCAGAAAGAAGCACTAAACCCAAGGCAACTGCAGCGGACGAAAACACACCGATTATAGTATCTGCGGAAGTTTTTCCCTTTGTCTTTACGGTTATAATGGCACATCCCAAAAGAAGAGAAAAAACTACCATGGAAAGAATAGGATTTTTTATACCCAATATGATTCCCAAAGCAATCCCGGTTAATGCTGAGTGTCCGATAGCATCAGAGTAAAACGCCATATTATTAGACACCACAAAACTGCCAAGTCCACCGAATAGAGGAGCTGCCACTAAAACCGCCAAAAATGCGTTTTTCATAAAAGTAGGTTCCAACCAAGCAAAGGGGAGACACATATCAATAATATCATATATAACATTCATATGGTGTATGCTCCTGTTCCGAAAACCCGGGCAAAAGCCGGTGTGGCATATACCTGCTGAGGTGTACCTTCTGCCAATATGGTTTTATCTATAAGAATCACCTTATCTGCATATTTTGCTACCAGATCCAAATCATGAGAAATAAGCAGAATGGTGATATCGTAGCTGTGGCGAAGCTGGGAAACCAGATTATAAAACAAAGCAAGGCCGTTTTTATCAATGCCGGAAACAGGTTCATCCAAAAGAAGAATATCCGGTATAGGATTGATAGCCAAAGCTAGCATAACCCGTTGCATTTCTCCCCCGGAAAGCTCACAAAGCCGTCTGGTAGCTAAGGCTTCTGCGTGGGTAACGGAAAGAATACGACGGACTTCTTCTTTGTCTTTTTTCCGAGGTGGTAACCACACCGGACGGGATGAAATACCGGCTAAAATCAAATCGCTTACAGAAACGGGACTGTTTTGGTCAACTGTCAACTGTTGCGGTACATAGCCAAAAAGGGGTTTGGAAGTACAGAAACTGTTGTTTTTCATAAAATGAATTTCTCCGGTGTGGGGAATTTCATGTAACAAGGTTTTCAACAGTGTGGTTTTTCCTGCCCCGTTTTTTCCGATAATTGCCGTTAATTCTCCGCAGTGAACGTGGATATTCACGTCTTCCAGTATATATTGATTGTGCATCTTAACAGATAAGTGTTGAATACGGGTACAACAGACATGGTCAGAGTCTTTATCTTTTTGAGTATGACGCTCTTTACAGCGGGTACAACTTTCATGATTACACTCTTTTGTGTGGTGTACCACAAAACTGTGTGGCGATTTTTTATGGGGAGAAAACGTTTCCAACTTCATACAAAAAGTATATACTTTTTTGCTTCTTTATACAATTTCCCGGACTTGAGGGACGAATATGCTCCCGAAAGTTCCGAAAGTCCTGCTGACTTGAGGGACGGATACCCCCACGAGCCAAAAGCCCGCAGGGTGGGGTAACAGCAAGCCCCTAGGGAACCCAAATCCCGGCAGGAAAGGGCTATTTCTCTGTTATTGTGCCCACTGTTCCGGTTGAGCTTCGACTTCCAACAGGTTTTCTTGGGAGTCTTCCAGTACATGAAAAAAGTCCAAGCCTGTCCGCTCTTCCACTTGGTCAACAGGAACAGCATAAGAATAGAAAGACTGATCTGATTTTTCGTTAGGTAAAATAAAGCCTATCATCTGGGGTTCCCCCTGAGCACCGGTAGGAGCAAAAAGCACTTTGTAATAGTACTCTGGTACGGCAACCTTGTTTTCACCGATGGTGGGATACTGTTCCTTTTCCAAAATCGGTCCGGTAATAATGTATACACTGTCAAAGGCTTCCACCCAGTTGCGGACTTCTTCCTCCAGATTTTTCCATATACCACGATTAAAGCCGGGAACTTGAGGACTCATATTGCTCATATAAAAAGATTCGCTCATGGTTTCTTCACTCCACGCCATATCTGCTGCGGGAGCCAAATGTCCCCGGTCATAACCGGAACCCTTATAGTCAGCCAAAGAGGCAGACCCGGTAGAAATAGAAGGGTCGGCACGGAAATTATCACCCCGTTCCGCTACCTTGTTTAATTCCTCCCTGTTGATTTCGTAGGCAACCCATTCCGGCTGCTCGTAAGACTCCCGATAACACAGGGTAAAACCTGCGTATCTGTGTATTTCGTGGTCAGAACCGGTACCGTCTTGCTGGCTGTTTCCTCGGCACAGAGGTATTTCCAAAGAGGCAGGAAGAGTATCCCGGGAAAAAGAGCCGGAAACCGGAACCGAAGATTCATCGGAAGCGATGTTCCCTTGACTGCGTGAGGGCAGAGGAGCTTCGTCGGAAACGTTAGGAACTGCCGAAGCTGTTTGGGAAGAGTCGGAAGGCGGCTGCCGGGCAAGAGCCTGTCCCCCTTCTTCCGATGGGGTTTCCCAAGGCAATGTGGCAGGCAACTCTATTTCCGTCACCTGATACACCGCATCAATTACCTGCTTTCTTGGGCCAAAAACATACAGCATACCTACGGCAACAAGGACAAGGCATAAAACAATAAGAACAACACGTGATATTTTCCGGGATTTCTTTGTCTTTTTACTCATTTTTTCATACTACCATCCTTTTCCCTTTTTTTCCAGTAAAAAAGAAACCGGGAGCCAGCTACCCGCCGCCGGCACAAGTAAGATATCCGCCGCCGGCACAAGCTGCTGCCTACAGAACAAACCACACCCGTTACAAAATAATATGGGCACTTATGTTGCAGTAAGCCCCATGCCGTGATACACTAATACACGGAAACATAATAAGATATGAAAAGTAGGGATAAAACAAATCTATCCATGCGTCCTATCCCTACCTTGGGATACCATAACAGGAAGGAGTATACAGAACTATGAAAAAGCAGATAGGGATATGTGCACTGATAGCAGTGCTGGTACTGATGGCAGTCGGTTGTGCCAGTTTCACTGAAGAAACGGAATATATCACCAATACAGCCTTTATTACAGCGGTAGAGGAGGAAACAGATATTGACTGGACAAAGGCAGAAGACGGTACGGTACCGCTGACACGGGAAAATCTGAAAGCTATCCGGGCAGTCACGGAACTGGATATAAATCATAAGAAGTTAACCGACCTTTCCGGTATTGAATGGTTTACCGGACTGGAAGTTTTAAACTGTAGTGACAACCGGCTGACAGAGCTTGACTTGTCACAGAATAGTAACCTATGGAGCCTCCGGTGCAATAGTAACCAGCTGAGGTCACTGGATCTGTCCCAGAATACCACACTGAAAGACCTAGAGTGTAATAGTAATCAGCTGACAGAGCTGGATCTGCCAAAAAATACTCTGATAGTGCTGGAGTGCTATAGTAACCGATTAACGGAACTGGATCTTTCGCACAATTCGGTGCTGGATGTACTGGAATGTGGTCACAATCAGTTAACGGAGCTGGATCTGTCACGTAATCGGATATTATCATGGTTGGAGTGCAATAGTAATCAGCTGACAGAACTGGATCTGTCCCACAATACCGCCTTGGTAGGGCTGGACTGTAGTAGTAATCGGCTGATAGAACTGGATCTGTCCCATAATACCTCCTTGGTAGCGCTGGACTGTAATAGCAACTATCTGACAAAGTTGGACGTATCAAACAACATTGCACTTGCCGGATTGTTGTGCATTAACAATCAGCTCAGTGAGCTAGATTTATCGCACAATACCGCACTGGAAGAACTGTACTGTGGCAGTCAGAAAACATCCGGCGGTGAGGTACAGGAGCTAGTACTGTCATTGACAGTAGAGCAGAGAGAAATATGGGACAGTTATTGGGCAAGTGCAAGAATTGATAAGGCTAATAATTACGATGTAAGGATTAAAGAGTAAAACCACGTGTCGTAATCATTGATGGGTGGAATTCTGTGGGTAGGGCACTATTTGGGGGCGGTTTATCTTACCTTGGGATACCATAATAGGAAGGAGTATACAGAACTATGAAAAAGCAGATAGGGATATGTGCACTGATAGCTGTGCTGGTACTGGCAGTTACCTGTACTAGTCAGCTTATGGCAGAAGATTATCGCAATAAAGAAACGAAGTATATCACCAATACAGCCTTTATCACAGCGATAGAGGAGACTATAGATATTAACTGGACAAAGGCAGAAGACGGTACGGTACCGCTGACACCGGAAAATCTGGAAGCTATCCGAGTTGTCAAGGAGCTGTATCTAAGTTATGCGGAGTTGACCGACCTTTCCGGTATTGAATGGTTTACCGGACTGGAAGTTTTAGACTGTGGGGGCAATTATCTTAGGTTGCTGGACGTGTCAAAAAACACCAAACTGGAAAAACTGTGGTGCTACGAAAATCAGCTGAGGTCGCTGGACGTGTCGCAAAACACCGCACTGACACTACTGTCCTGTTTCGACAATCAGCTAAGGTTGCTGGACGTGTCGCAAAACACCGCACTGGAAGTATTATACTGTGGCAGCAATCAGCTCAGTGGGCTGGATGTGTCGCAAAACACTGCACTGGAGCTGCTAGACTGCTGCGAAAATCAGCTGAGGTCGCTGGACGTGTTGCAAAACACCGCACTGGAGCATCTGTCCTGTTACGAAAATCAGCTGAGGTCGCTGGATCTGTCCCACAACACCGCACTGATAGAGCTGTCCTGTACTAACAATCAGCTCAGTGAACTGGATCTTTCGCACAACACCTATCTGGAGTTTCTGCACTGCGGTAGTCAGAAGAGAGATAACGGCGATGTGCAGCAGTTAACACTGACATTGACGGCGGAGCAGAGGAAAAAATGGGACTGGTATTGGGCAGACGCAATATATAAAGACGGTAATAATTACGATGTAAGGATTAAGGAGTAAAATCACGTGTCGATGGGTAGAATTCTGTGGGTTCGACGACCCGTACGTACTGATAGGTAAATTTTTCGGGTATACAGTACGTTCAAATATTGCCAGGGCACAAAAGTGGGTAGGGCACTATTGGGGAGCTGCGGCTCGGGGGCAAAGGGGGCACGGTGGGTATGTCGTATCGAGCTTGTGGAGACACTCTGCCTAGAGATTTCTCGGGACGTTTGTCCCTCAAAAAGACATAGGGTTTTAGGTGGGTGAGTTTGCTAACGGTGGGGTATACGGGTTTTGCTTTGGAATGACCCGGTGACTCCGCCTGCTTGACGGACTGGTACAAAAACGAGTCATACCCATTATATTGAATATTTGGTTAAAATGAGATAAAATCGGGCACATAAGGATTTACTATGAGCGAAGAAAAGAGAAAAATTGATGAGTCCACTTTGGACGCTTTATTGTATCTGTCTCGACTGTCTCCCGAATGTACAAATCTTGCGGTATTGAAAGAGCAGGTAGACCAAATTGTTGGTTATTTTGACATTCTTTCTGAATATACAGATAATGAAAACCCCTATGAAGCATATCCTGCTACGGATTCCGAAAAACTGCGGGAAGATGAAATAGTTCAGGGCCTCGATATCCCTGATGTTAAAAAGATGTCTGATGAATTCTTAGACGGCTATTTCCGAGTTCCCAAAGTGTTGGGAGAGGGAGCTTAACATGGCATACAACATGAAAACAATAGAAGGCGTCAAAGCTGCTTTGGCAGAAGGTGTTACTACCAGCCGTCAGTTGGTAGAAAAGACTGCACAAGTGTTTCAGTCAGACAAAGACAATGCCTTGCCTTTGAATGCTTTTTTGGAAATATATCAAAATGCTTTGGATATGGCAGAAGCCACAGATGTTCTCAGAAAAGAAGCTTCCCTAAAAGGTAAAGAGGCTTTGGATGCTCTGTTACAGGAAAAGCCTCTGTTGGGTATTCCCTTTGCCGTTAAGGACAATATCTCCGTTAAAGGACAAAAATTGACCTGTGGCAGCCACATTTTGGAAGGCTATGTAGCCCCTTATAACGCAACAGTCATTCAGCGACTGATGGATGCCGGTGCCATTCCTGTGGGACGCTGTAATATGGACGAATTTGCCATGGGATCTTCCACCGAGTATTCTTCTTACGGTGCTACACGAAATGCCATTAACAGAGAATATGTGTCCGGCGGTAGTTCCGGCGGTTCTGCCGCTGCAGTAGCTGCCAATCAGGCTCTGTTTGGACTGGGTACCGAAACAGGTGGGTCTGTTCGGTTGCCTGCCAGTTACTGTGGAATCTACGGTCTGAAACCCACTTACGGTGTTTTGAGCCGCTGGGGTGTAGTAGCCTACGGTAGTTCTTTGGATCAGGTGGGACTGTTGGGTCACACTCCCAAGGACATCGCACTGCCTCTGTCCGTTATGAGCGGTGTGGATTTTTACGACGATACCAGTGCCGATTTACCCGGAGCGGAAGAGTTAAAAAATCTTTCCTCATTAAGCAGCGATGAAATAAAAAAACTGAAAATTGCCGTTCCTAAACAGTTTTTAGAGACAAAGGGAATGGATCCCGATGTGGCTGCCGTATTTACCTCCACTCAGGAGTGGTTCAAACAGCGGGGCGCACAAATAGAAGTGGTAGACGTGCCGATTTTGGATGCTTCTATTGCCAGTTATTACGTTATCGCTTTAAGCGAAGCCGCCAGTAATTTAAGCCGATTTGACGGTATCCGGTACGGTAAACGGGAAGACCCCGGCAAAGGTTTTGATGAGCTGTACGTGGAAACACGAAGTAAAGGTTTTGGGCCGGAAGTAAAACGCCGTATCGTTATCGGTAACTATGTACTTTCCGAGCAATTTTCCGGTGACTGTTATAAAAAGAGTATGACCGTTCGAGCCAGAATTCAAAGAGAAATGGCGGAACTGTTCAAAACATACAATATGATTTTGTGTCCCACCTGTCCTACGGCAGCTTTTAAGTTGGGACAAAAAGTTGATGATCCTCTTGAAATGTATTTAAGCGATTTATTCACCACCTTTGTAAATCTTGCCCGTATCGCTTCTGTTTCCGTTCCGGCAGGAAAGACAAAAGATGGTATGCCTATCGGTATGCAGTTTGTGGGAGCCATGTTCTCGGAAGTAGCGTTACTGCGTGCCGCCCAAAGCTGGGAAGAAGACCACCCCGGTTGCGGTATTCCTCTTGCCGAAGATGATCTGGGAGGTGCACAATGAGTGTAGATAGATATGAAGTTGTTATTGGATGCGAGATACACTGTCAGCTTTTGACAAAAACAAAGGCTTTTTGTGCCTGCGAAAACCGTTACGGCGGTATGCCCGATACCAGAGTCTGCCCCGTTTGTTTGGGATTGCCGGGAGCCATGCCCAGAGTCAGCAAAGGATATGTAGAGCTGGGAGCTGTTGCGGGTTTGGCATTGAATTGTAATATTGCCAGATTTACCAAGTTTGACAGAAAGCACTATTTTTATCCCGACTTGGCAAAGGGATACCAAATAACTCAGTATGATATACCTTTGTGTTCTGATGGGTATGTAGACTTGCCTTTTAAACATCTGCCTAAAGAGCAACAGCCCGGCGGAGAAAAGTACCGAGGTACCAATTTTATAGGTGAAAACTGCAATATTAATGATACATACCGCCGGGTGCGGGTAGAGCGTATTCACTTGGAAGAGGACGTAGGTAAAAGTCTTCACTTGGAAGGTGCCCACAGTTACATCGATTATAACCGGTGCGGTACTCCTCTTATAGAAATTGTTACAAAGCCGGATATGGCTTCTCCGGAAGAAGCTGCTTTGTTTTTGCAAACTGTTCAGGAAATACTGCGGTATGTAGGTGTCACAAAGGGGAATTTGGAAGAAGGAAATATGCGCTGTGATGCCAATATCAACCTGACAGTATGGGAAGATGGTAAAGAGTATCACACTCCGATTTCCGAAATCAAAAACCTTAACTCTTTCCGGGCAATCAGAGATGCCTGTACATATGAAATTCAACGGCAATTGCATCAATTTGAAACAGACCGACAGGAGTTTAACGCCGGTTACAAAAACACCATGGGCTGGGATGAAGTAAAAGGGGAAACGGTTATTCAGCGTACAAAGAACTCCTTTGTAGACTACCGCTTTGTAGTTGAACCGGATATTAAACCTTTTACTGTATCAGAAGAATGCATTAAAACCGCAGAAAGCAAAGTAGGGGAACTGCCGGAAGCAAAACGTGTTCGGTTTAAAAAAGAATACGGCTTAACGGATTTTGACGTAGAAACATTGACAAGTAGCAGGGCTTTGGCTTTATGGTTTGAAAAAGCTGCGTTGGCATCAAAAGACCCCAAAAAAGTTGCCAACTGGATTCTGGCAGAGTTGTTAGCTGTTCTTAAAGAAAAAGATGAAACGGTAGAAGATTTGGATATCACACCGGAACATATTGCTTCTCTTGTAGACTTTATCCATGACGGAAAGATTTCCGGTAAACAGGGAAAGGAAGTGTTCTCTCTTATGTTGGAAACTTCCAAACTGCCGGCAGAGATTATAAAAGAACGGGGTATGGAACAGGTTTCCGATGCCGGAGCTATAGAAGCTTTTGTGGAAGAAGTTATAAAAGAAAATCCTAAAGCTGTTGAGGACTTTAAAAACGGTAAAACCAATGTATTGGGATGGCTCACCGGACAGGTTATGAAAAAATCCGGGGGAAAGGCAAATCCTGCTTCTGCCACTGCTTTGGTAAAAGAAAAACTTTCTTCTCTGTAGGAACATAGGCTATGAGTAGGCAGTACCTGTGGTATGAAGAAGACTTTACCCGTCTGTACGGCTGTGTAAGCCGTACCCGGGGACATTACCTGTATACCCAAAAGGGAAAACGTCTGACGGATATGTATGCAGAGTCAGGGAGAGCTCTTTTGGGATGGGGCAATACGGCTTCTCCGGCAATGACTATGTTTAAAAACATGGTGACAAAAGGTTTGACGGGTAGTTTTCCCACGGGAACTCATCATCGGTTGGAAAAAGCCGTGCGGTCTCTATTGCCGGAGGTGACAGCTGTCGGGATTTATACCTCCATCGCAAGTGTAGAGAAAGCGTTAAAAGAGTACTGCGGAGAGGCTGCCTTTACTCAAGAGTTGTTGGAAGTGTCTTCTGCTGAGGAGCTTGTGCAACAAAAAAGAATCGTCAGGTGGCGTCCGTGGCTTGGTATGCACAAGGCCACAGAAGGTGTGGCTTTGACTTCCGATTCCACAGTGGAAGCATATATAGTGGTGCCACCTTTGCCTTGGGCTTCTGAGTTGTATGTTGTTGGTTACACCTGCAATGGTGCGGAAGCACAGAAGAAAAAAATCCCTGCAGATGATGTATTACCTCCGGCTCTTGTATTGGCAGCAGCCAGATCTTTTTATGATTTGAAGAAAAACCTTCCCTTACGGGGCGAAAAGAACTGGAAACTTTTTGATAAGGTACTATCGTTGTATTGGCAACGAACAGGTCCCTATCTTGTTCCCAAAGTGCCGAAGGAAAAGTACAGTGGATTTTTCTTGCACTGTCTGCAACGGGGACTTTTTATTTCTCCCTATTATGGGGAACCTTCTTTTGTTCCTTACGGAGTAACCGAGGGGGACTTTAAATTACTGGAAAAAGAACCCTTTTTGTTTTAATTCTTGTATTTTTACCCGATAAAATATTTATATAGCAGACTAGGAGGTTATAATGTCTTCTGCACAGAAAAATTTTGGTGTTATTTTGTTGCAAATTGCTTTGGCACTGTTTTTGGTTGTAAGCGGTATAGCAGTTTTGCAGGGCGGTAACGGCGGCGATGTAGGTGTTGCCGTAAACAGTATTATTAAAGGTGATATAGCACGGATTGTTGTATATGCCATCGGTGTGTGTGAACTGTTGGCCGGTGTATTTTTGATTATCCGGTTTTTTATGCCTACCGGCAATTTGGCAGATATATTACTTTTGATTATCATTATTGCTTGGATTGTTATTGTGGTTCTGTTGGATATTTTGGGCCGTGGCGGACTTTTAGACGGAGCTTTCAGAAGTTTTAATTCGATTATTGCCTTCTTCAGAAATTTATCTTCACACCTTCTTGTATTGGGTGCTTTGCTCATTGTAAAGAGAGGATAATTTATACATAACAGGCTATTCATAACAGGAATAGTCTGTTATAATGGAGAAGAAATGTGTGTCGTTATAGCTCAGTAGGATAGAGCGGTCGCCTCCTAAGCGACAGGTCGGAGGTTCGAATCCTCTTAGCGACGATGATAAAAAGCCGGAAGCCTTTATGCCATAGGTTTTCCGGCTTTTTTTGATTTTGTGTGTTACTCGAAAATATGTAGTGCCCGGGTGTACAAAATAAAGCCATTATATATCGTTTTAATCTTAAATATGTCAAAAATACAGAGGAACAACAAGGAGCGTAGAATAATGAACATTGTAATTCGCAATGAACAGGTAGAAGATTACCGCAGAACAGAAGAAGTGGCACGAGAAGCCTTTTGGAACCTGTATTTTCCCGGAGCAACAGAACACTATGTTGTGCACAAGATGCGCTCTCATCCTGATTTTATCAAAGAATTAGCCTTTGTGATTAACGTACTGTTTTACTTATAAATTTTACTATCAGTACGTAAATCATCGTTCTGCCCAGAGATACGCCCCTCGATGATTAGTGACGAACAGATAAAAGTAGTGTATAAT
>JAHLFV010000024.1 GCA_018883625.1 Candidatus Treponema excrementipullorum | reverse complement strand
GCCCGGATTGTAGTGAATGGCATTGATGGACTTTTAGATACAGACGGCAATATTTATCTGAGTAATGAACTTCTTCAGGGAAAGAAAATACGGCACACTGAGTCAGAGTTTTATGAAAATAAATAGTATGTACGATGACGGTAAAATAAATTTATGATTTTCTTTCTTCCAAAAAGGGGGAATACATCATAAGTGCGTGATTTTCGGTAATTTTTTCGTCACGTAAAACAGTCGCAGGTATTTAGGGTAGAGGTTTAGGTGTAAAGCCGTAATGGCTATTTGAGATAAATACTGGGCATACAGCCGTAGCGGTTACTTAAGATAAATACTGAGGTGTAACACCACCGCGGCTACTTAAGGTAAATACTGGGGCGTAACACCACCGCAGGTATTTAAAGAATAGCCAAAAAATCACAGACTGAAATATATACGGAGGTTTATTATGAACATACGGAAGCTGGTTTTACTGTTTTTTACAGTATGCATGGCGGCATTTTGCTACGGCAACGGAGGAAAAGAACCGGATATTCTTATTCCGTACCGGCTGGATGGCAAATGGGGGTTCGTGAACCAAAGGTTGGAAAAGGTAACAGATGCGGAATATGAATATCGTCGTGATGTGGCCAAGTATTTTGTTTTAGCGTACAAAAATGCTGAGTGGTTCGTTATACTTTGTGACGGGCAGGAAATAAAAGTCGGTAACCAGGAAAGTAACCCTGTCGCAATCGGGGATGAGTATTTTACCATACAAGAACTTATCCCCAGAAGAGACGGGGAACGTTACAAAACTACAATATACTCTGTGTTTGACGGGGAAATTGCAGTTTTTTATGATTGGAGAGTTGAGATAGCAGAAAACTCCAAATCTTTGGAATATATAAAGGTATACGATTCTGTCTGGTACAACTGTAACTATATGAATGCTAAAGGGGAACTAAAGTTTCCCTATGACGAATATATCGACATGTATAGCTTTGATGAAAGTCTTGGACGGGGTGTAATGCGTAATGATAACGAACCAAAGCAAAGGTGTGCAATAATTGATAAAGATATGAACATAATCAAAAAGTTTTCTGATCTTTCTGAAAAATTTTCCGACGGCTTGATTGCAGGTATAGAAGAGGATGAGTATAGAGATCTGGAAAAATTAGAGATTCCCGGTGGGTATTACGATGTGAATGGAGAAAAACGTATTTCTGTAATTTTTCATAAATCACCAATAAAATCAATTTATCTCATGCAGAGCTTTAATTCAGGGGTACTGCCTTGCCGGATAGTTGGCGGGGAAATCCATGTTATGGGAAATTACAGTACATACGAGGAAAATGACTGGGGCATAATTGATACGGAAGGAAATATTATTGCCTCACATATAACGGCAAAGGAGATAGAGGAGTTTTCAGGGGGAGTTGCAAATATCATTACGGAAAATAACGAGGGAAAAGAAGAAGTACGGCTTATCAATACAAAAGGAGAAATAATTACCAAAGATGCTTTTGATACGATAGAAGAATGTGTCAACGGGTACTGCGTGGCACAGAAAGACGGGGAAGACTACCTTATATCGGCAAAGGACGGCAAGTCATACCGGTGCCGTGATTTTAAGTAACCGGTCATGTAAAGCGGAATACGTGCGAATGAGGATACACAGCATAGTGGAAGGTACCAGGGTAAACGGGCCTGGGTACAGACTGGGAATATGGGTTCAAGGATGCAGGCGTAATTGTCCCGGTTGTTTTAACCGGGCAGCCTGTTCCGTAACAGGAGGAAGAGAATACCCTGTTCAGGAGATTCTAAAGTTTTTGCATAAACAGCCCTATGACGGAATTTCTGTTTCGGGAGGAGAGCCTTTTGAGCAGGAACAAGAACTGACTTTGTTACTGAAAGGGGCAAAAGAAAGTGGTGTGAATACACTGGTTTTTACCGGGTATACCTATGAAGAAATTGCCGGCAGCTGTGCTGTGCAGTATTGCGATTTTTTGATAGACGGACCTTATATCCGGGAAATAGAAAGTACCTGTCTGTATACCGGATCAGGGAACCAGAGGTTTTTGCGTTTGAATAAGGGGATGATTACCGAAGATTTAACGGATCGGGCAGGGAATGGTGCAGAAAGTGAAATAATCATCAGCCCTGACGGTGTTATTACCGTAACCGGCTTTGGTACATTATAACATAAGGAGTGCAGAGAAATGGAAAGTATGCCTGAAAAAAACATAGAAATACTCATCAGAGCCCGGTATCCGTTAATATATATTGTATCGTTTGAAGAAATGCGGGTGATTCATTCAATGAAAAACATTTCAAACCGGCGGAATAAACAGTTGTTCTTGTGGTCAATCACCCAGGGATTGGAAACACCGGACGGGTCCTGTCTTGCAGAATTCAAGGATCCGGTAAAAGTTTTGGAATATATCCTGCAAATGGATATTAACGGAGTGTTTGTTTTAAAAGATTTTCATCATTATATGAATGACCCGGTTATAATCAGGAAACTGAGGGATTTGGGACATTCATTAAAGCTGACAATGAAAAACGTTGTGTTTTTATCACCGGCACTGAAAATCCCGGGAGAGCTGGAAAAAGAAATCGCTGTAGTCGATTATACATTACCGGGAAAAGATGAGCTTGTTGCTATAATCCGGAACATTGCAGAAAGTGTAGGGGGAAACACCCTTGACACAATAGGCAACCCTGAATTCTTGAATAAAATAGTAGAAGCTGCCCTGGGACTGACTGCAGAAGAAGCGGAAAATGTATTTGCAAAATCTTTGGTAGAAAGCGGGGAATTTAATTTAAAGACAATTC
>JAHLFV010000023.1 GCA_018883625.1 Candidatus Treponema excrementipullorum | reverse complement strand
GTTATTTTGTGTCCCGAAACGGTGCGTAATTTAGTAAAAAACAGTATAGAAAGAGAATTGCCTGGAATTGTAGTGCTTTCTTCGGCAGAAATTACGCCGGAAATTAAGTTGGAATCACTGGGAGGAATAGAAATTGAATAAAGCGGCTCCGCCATTAAAAGAAATAGGTCCTACCTTTGCTGATTGCGTCGAAAATATTCGCAAAAAACACGGAAATAATTATCAGATAGTAGACAAAAGAACTGAAGAAATAAGCGGTTTATTCGGTATAGGGAAAAAAAGACAAATGGTGGTTACCTATATCGTTACGGATTATTCCGCTTTGCAACAGGGGTTTCGGGAACCATCTCGCTCTGGGAACGGAGTGTATGGTCAACCGTCCGGTTTTTCAGAAGAACGGGATAAAATATTGGTTGATTTGATGAAGAAAAAAAGCAATAGTGAAAATACCCAAAAAGAATTTTCCGAAATTTCTCAGAAATTGGAATTGTTACAAAAAAGGATGGAAGACTTAATACCTCAGCAAAGTCAATCGATTCCCAGTATAAAAAAGATAGAAGAGATTTTAGAACAAAATGAGTTTTCTTCTTCCTATATAAACTATGTTGTGGAAAAAATTCGGTCGGAATTTTCTTTGGAAGAATTGGAAGATTTTAATCTTGTCCAAAATAAGGTGATTGAATGGATAGGTGAAAACATTACCTTATTCAATCAAAGTGAATTGTCAAAAAAACCTTTGGTATTGATTTTAGTCGGACCTACGGGTGTTGGTAAAACTACTACTGTGGCAAAAATGGCAGCAAAATACAGAGTGGATGGAAAAGATTCTTTTATTCGTATGGTTTCCATTGACTGTTTCCGTATTGCAGCCCAGGAGCAACTTTCAATTTACGGTGGTCACATGGATATACCTACCACTGCAGCGGAAACAGCAGAGGATATTGAAAGAATCCTTCAAATGGATGGAAATAGGCTCGATGTTATGCTTATTGATACCATTGGATTAAGTCCTCATGATTTTGAAGCCATCGGAAAAATGAGAAAGATCCTTGATATAAACGGTTTAAAACCGGAAGTCTTTTTGGCGGTTTCTGCTTCCACAAAAGCCAGTGATTTACGTGACATTATGGATAACTATGAGATTTTTGGTTATAAGTCAGTAATTATCACAAAATTTGATGAGACAAGACATATAGGGAATGTTTTGAGCGTTTTAAGAGAAAAAAATAAATCTGTGGCCTTTATTTCTTTGGGGCAAGTGGTTCCGAGAGATTTTGAAACTGCAAGTGTACTTAGGTTTTTAATGCAACTTTCCGATTTTAAAATAGATAGAAAATCTCTAGAAACTAAATTTTCTCCTTTACCGGGAGATGCTATTTCAAAGCGAGTGGATACTAGTGATGGGGGAACTTTATAAGTGAAAAATCAAGCATCGGAATTAAAAATCTTGATGGAAGAATATACCGGAAAAAAACAGCCTGTTGATACTGAACATAAATCAAGAATCATTGCTATAACCAGTGGAAAGGGTGGGGTTGGTAAAACAAATATTGCAATAAATATGGCCATAGCCTATGCCCGTATCGGTAAAAGAGTGTTATTGATTGACGGTGATTTAGGGATGGCAAATGTTAATGTACTTATGAACGTGATCCCTAAGTATAATTTGCTTCATGTTGTTAATAGACAAAAGTCTATGGCGGAAATTATTACTAAAACCGAACTGGGGTTTGATTTTATTGCCGGAGCAAACGGTTTTTCCCGTATTGCCAATTTAACCGAAGAAGAATTGGAGTATTTTACTCGAGAATTTGCTACTTTAGATAACTTTGATATCATTCTTATTGATACTGGTGCCGGTATATCGAACAATGTTTTGCAGTTTGTTGAAGCTGCAGATGAAATTATTATTGTCACTACTCCCGAACCGACTGCAATAACCGATGCGTACGGTATTATTAAGATTATAACTACAGAGTTGGCCTTAGAAGCAGAACTAAAATTAAAATTATTGGTGAATCGAGTACATTCTGCAGAAGAAGGAAAGCGTGTTTCCGACAGAATTATCAATATTGCCGGTCAGTTTTTAAACTATAAGCTTGAATATTTGGGCTTTGTGTACGATGACTCGGCTGTTACAACTTCTGTTATAAGACAAAAGCCTTTTTTAGAAGCTATGCCGTCTTCAAAGCCTGCTATATGTATTAAACACATTGTAGGTCGTATAGAGAAAACAGAGATAGTGCCTAAAGGTGGCGTAATCAATTTTCTGAAAAAATTTATATCAAAATAATTGTTTCAGTGTAAGTTACTTAATTGCAATAAACAAGCCGTATCTTGACCTAATAAGTTTTTTGATTTAACATATCATCAGGAGGGCTTTATGAAAAACCCCAAGGTGATTATTATATTTGCAGCTACAGGGTTCGTACTGTCCTTACTCACAGGAATTATTTTCAGAGTATCTTTTGGTGTAGTGATTCTGCGTGCTTTGATTTTTACAGTGTTGTTCGGAGGACTTGGCTTTTTAAGCAATTTTATTTTTCATAAATATCTTTTAGATTCTGTAGATATTGAGGGTGTTGGGGATGCTTCTTCTGGAAACAAGACGGGGTCTGTTGTTGATATTTCCATTGGAGATGAGCCTTTAGTAGAAGACGGAAATCATTTGGATTTTTATGTTCCTGATTCAGCTGATAATAAAACCGAAACACGAAATGATCCTGTTG
>JAHLFV010000249.1 GCA_018883625.1 Candidatus Treponema excrementipullorum | reverse complement strand
TAATCATGTATATTGTAATTGAAAACATATTTTTCATCAAAACCTCTCTCTCATTTAACCGTATTTTCCCTTTTTTCTCAGAGATTTTTAATGTTTCCTAGCCACAAATGTATTATATTAATCACAGATGCTGAAAAACAGCAAAACACAAAGGAGTTTACAATGAAAAAAATCACCATGATCACCGCTATTTTTCTTTTGGTTTTATCTGCAACATTTGCCGATAAAGTTATTTCTGCAGACCAGTTGTCTGTCGGCGCAAAAGATTTTATTAGTAAAACCTTTCCCGGAAAAACCGTCCAATACGCAGAGTCGGATTTCGGTTCCTATGAAGTTGTTCTCAACGACGGCACAGAAATCGACATGAAAACATCCGGCGACTGGGAATCCGTTAAAAGCTACACAGGAGTACCTGCAACTCTTTTGCCTGCTGCAATTACAAATTACGTATCTACAACCTATCCCAACGTTATAATTCTTGAAGTTGAGAATAACTGGAATAACTACGAATTAAAATTGGCAAATCAGTGGGAATTGTATTTTGACAAAGACGGAAAATTCCTGGGTCAAAAATTTGATGACTAACTTGAAAAAAAATTAAGTATACTGTGGATCGAGGATGCTTACATCCTTAGGTCCACGGTTTTCTCCGAATACGTCTAAGGGATTTAAGGATCTGTAATGAATAAGCGAAGTACAGTAGTAGGTTTTATTTTTCTCTTTTTTTTATTTCAGGGGATAGCCCAGCAATATCGCTTTTTTAATGATCAGAATCCCAAATTTTACATAAAAGAGATCGAGCGGGAAGATTGGCAAATTATCATAGAGTTTAACCTTGCCGTAAATCCCGAAACAGTAACCCCCTATACAATTCTCATCAACGGAGAACCGTTACCTGCAGAGGTTAAATTTCTGTTTAACAGAAAGGGAGACAAACTGGCTATTTACGAGCTACCTCAATGGAACGGTATTCCCGTAACCATAGAAATAAAAAATATTATGTCCTATAATAATTTAAATTTAAATCCCCTGCCGCCTCTGTTTATGTATCCGGAAGATGAGTACGAATGGGATGATTAGTTTTATAGGATATAATAGATTATGGAAAAAATTCTTATTGTCGAAGATGATATAGGTATTTCTTCTTTTGTAAACTTGGAACTTCAACACGAAGGATATGAAACGGAAATTGCCAATGACGGGCGGACAGCACTGGAAGCGTTTTCACAACATTCCTACGATCTGATATTATTGGATATAATGTTACCGGGACTAAACGGTATAGAAGTTCTTCGACGTATAAGAAAAGTATCTGATATTCCTATAATTTTATTAACTGCAAAAAGTGATACCATGGATAAAGTTCAGGGCTTGGACGGCGGTGCAGACGACTACGTGACAAAACCGTTTGAAATAGAAGAATTATTGGCTCGTATACGTCGTCTTATGAAGAGGAAAAACCTCCAACACACCAACCCTTCCGTAATCCCAGATACCATCACATGCGGAAATATTACTTTAAACCCAAAATCTTGCGTGGTAACAGTCGATAGCAAGGAATTACAATTAACACGAACGGAGTATCTGTTATTACTGTGCCTTATATCTCACAAAAACGAAGCCATGAGCCGAGAAAAAATTATCGATGAAGTATGGGGAGAGGACCATTACATCGACCCCAACTCTGTGGATGTATACATCCGATATCTCCGCTCAAAAATAGATAAGCCAGGTACACCTTCCGTCATTACAACCCTTAGGGGCATGGGATACATAATAAAGGCATGATAATGAAAAAAAATAATCCTAAACCTTTGTCAGTAAAAATTACTCTTTTTTTTACTGCTATTACTTTTTTTGTTGTTTTGTCTTTTACCTTTTTAATGGTAAATTCTTTGACCCGTTCATTGGAAAAAAAACGCAGTGACGAAATTTTATACTACTTAGATTTATTGGAACGCACCTTTTCCCAATCTCTCAGTAAGAATACCACTGCTATAAATTCCATTCCCTACTATATTCTATACAAAATCACCACAGACAATAATACAACCCTTTATACCAATGATCCACTCATTCCTCTCTTACCCGACACAAAAGAAAAAACAACGGATACATTCTTTGAAAATGACTTTTTTCTTGACGGAGATTTAAATTTACTGTACACCACAAAGTCCGTATCCTATGTCAATGAGGAAAACGGAACCTCCTCCAAAATCCGTATTCAGGTTGCGATTGACATGCAACAAGATGACACCCACCTTATCGTCCAAGGTTTACCCGCTGTTTTTCTCCTCTACATAGTACCGATTCTGATCATTTCCGGCTTTTTGGGTTTTTTTGTCAGCAATCGATTTCTTAAACCTATAAAAAAAATTACTGTACAAGCTAAAGAAATAAGCGGAGAAAGTTTAAACAAGCGATTGGATACCACCGGTCCCCACGACGAATTATGGGCTTTAGCTTGTACCTTTAATGATCTTTTTACCCGACTTGAGGAAGATTTTGAGCGGCAAAAACGTTTTACTTCTGATGCTGCCCACGAATTAAAAACGCCCTTAGCTGTTATCTCCGGTTATGTCAACCTGCTATTACGGTGGGGAAAAACCGACGCAAAAATACTGGAAGAATCACTGGCTATGTTAAAAAAAGAATGCGAATCCATGACAACTTTAACGGAAAATCTTTTGCAACTAACCAGAATGGAAAATGACCTGATTCCCTACGAGGAAGTAACTCTACCTCTTAAACCCTTTTTGGCAGAACTTATCCATAGTTACGGTATTATTTCTCCGGATACCTGCTTTGTGTTGGAATGTCCGCCGGACGCTTCAGTGAACACGAATAAAAACGGATTGCAGGAACTTCTCCGCATTCTGATAAAAAACAGCATCGATTACAGTCCCCAACCGGCTCACATTACCGTTACATGGAAAAACAACACTCTTACCGTCAGTGACCAAGGAAAGGGCATAGCACCGGAAGATTTACCCTATATTTTTGACAGATTTTACCGTGCAGATAAAGCTCGTACAAGAAGTTCTGGCGGTTCCGGTTTGGGATTATCTATAGCAAAAGTTTTGGCACAAAAATTACACCTTACCATAAGAGCAGAAAGTATTGAAATGCAAGGTACTTCCATACATCTTGAGTTTTCTTCTACAGCAGTTTTAACTCATTGACATTATTTTACCAGGGAGACTATACTGTATCTATGGCAGCAAAGAAAAAAATAGGCTTTACTCTTATTGCAATTTTGGCATTTATTATCATTTTTCTGATTATTTTTCTCGTTAAATTAGACGACATAAAATATTCTCTTAAGTCTACCGGCTTTTTCACCCATGTTTTTGGCTCAGAACCGGAATTTATACAAAATTATACTCCTGAAGAAACATTAGAAAATTTAAACACCCCTGTGGACACCAACAAAAATCCTTTGGTATTCAAAAACGAAGAAGACCTTTCACCTGTTGAGCAGCAGGAAGTTACCCCCATCGATTTTGACAATTTGCTGAATACAGAAAACGAGATGAACCAAGAAAATGCACTGACCCAGGAAACAACGAAAACAGACACTCCCAATACCGGAGACTCCGAGGACGTTGCAGCAGTCGCTATTGTAGAACCGCAGGCTGTAGAAACCACAGAAGCTCGACTCTTTTTTGCTGAAGTTGACTCTAACGGCTCTATTTTCCGCTACGAAGAAAAACGTTCCGTACCCAAAACTAACTCCCCTTTGACAACTACCATCAACGAGTTGTTGTTGGGTCCCTCACAATCCGACATAAATCACCGTAGTTTTATTCCTGAAGGAACTAAACTTTTGGGAGCCAGTGTTAAAAACGGTGTAGCTACGTTGAATTTCAGTGAAGAGTTTCAATACAACGTGTACGGAATAGAAGGCGCCAGAACACAACTAATGCAGGTCGTATACACAGCTTCGGTTTTCCCCACGGTAAAAAGTGTTCAAATCTTGATTGACGGTGAAAAAAAAGAATATTTAGGTAGCGAAGGCGTTTGGATCGGTACCCCTTTGACTACCGGTAATTTTAGATAGACAAAAAAAGGCTGTTCTTGGAGAACACTCTCCAGACAGCCTCTTTGTATCCGGTAAATCTTTTAGAACTTATTTACAGTCAAAACTTTTCAGTATGGCATCAAAATAGGATTTATTGCTTCTGTAGGCATCTTCAAAAACAGTAAGATTTACAATGCAAAACACACCGTCTTTGTTTTTTTCTATCACATAAAAATTATTGGAAACAGCGTTGTCCTCTGCAAGATATCGCCGAGTAGTAACTGTAGCCGAGGTTTTTGTCCGGGAAACTTTTCTGTTGCCCCAATCCACATAGGCATTAGTGGTACCTAAAGAGTATTCCCGAACAAGAGCGTCTAAAATCGCCTTATCTCCGCCAGCCTTTGTCTGCTCACTGGGAACGAATTCAGAAAGCACAACTACGGCAACATCCCCCAACAAACACATGTTGTCAGCAACTTGTGTCCACTGTTCATCTAGCAACAGTTTTTGACTATTATATTCAAAGGATGTTTTGGGCTTCTTTACGGTAGAAACAAAGTTTCTTTTTTTATCAGCTAGAGGTGAAGGAAATCCCTCAAAATCCCAAAAACTTTCATCGGAAGATGAGGCAAGCCGACCAACAGTAACAAGGTCAAAAACAGGTTTTCCGTCACCGGAAATTATTTTCTCCAAGTTAAAAATGGGAATATCAAAGGAATACTTCATTTTAACACTTCCCCCAAACTGAGGAAAATCATCCCGGACTTCTGTCTTATCTGTTACCACCGCCGGTGTCAGATTTCGCCGTCGCTGAGACAGCTCATACACCAAATCATGTAAATAGTTGACGATAAAAGTATCTTCACTGGTAATTTCTGAGAGAAACTGTTCTCCGGTTATTTCTGTTACGGATTTTTCGGGATCTACTCTGAACAAAATATCGATAGAGTAAGGAATAGCCGACTGTCCGCCTTTGGAAGATACACCTGCATTTGCTGCCGCAGCAGATGTCCCGGAAACGGGATGCTGGGGGGAATAATACCGTAACCCGTACTGTTCTTCGTCATAGCAGAGAAAACCTACGTATGCCTCATACTCAAAAGAGTAATCTCTGTAGTAAACGTATTGCCCCGAAAGATCCTGCATGTAATTTTGTATTCCGGGAAGAGCTGCCACCGGTAAAACAAGTCCTGCAAGCATTAAAAGCATTGTTGCCCAAAATAAACTTTTTTTCATTTTATATCACCTGTTTATCAAAGTTTTAATGTACAAAATATTGCACTCATCGCAATTCCGCCAAAGCACTTTGCACAATAGAGAAAACTTTTTCACCGGCTTCTGTTACAGGCACAAGCTGAGAATCCTTTTCGTTTCTTAGTTTTACTTCCACATTAGGAAGATTTTTATCTCCCACAACAATTCTCACAGGAATACCAATCAAGTCCATATCTTTGAACTTAACGCCGGGACGCTCATTTCTGTCGTCCAACAGCACTTCAATACCCATTTTTGTAAGCTGCTCATACAACTCGTCGGCATATTTTTTCATATCTCCGTCATACTTGATAGGAACAATTGCCACCTGATAAGGAGCTACGCTCATGGGCCATATAATACCGTTTTCATCGTGATGTTCTTCGATGATGGAAGCAAGAGCTCGGTCCACACCAATACCGTAACAACCCATTATAGGAGCCTGTTGCTTACCGTTTTCGTCAAGATACGTGAGATTCATGGTCTTGCTGTATTTATATCCCAACTTAAAGATGTGTCCCAACTCGTTACCTTTTTTGCTGTAAAATTCTGCACCGCAGTGAGGACATTTATCCCCAGCAAGTACGGTACGGACATCAGCAGTCATATACGGGGTAAAATCTCTGCCGGGTTCCACATGGATATTATCCACATCGGCACTGCCACCTCCGGTCACGGTATCGTGAAGATATATCTCGTAAGAGCCGTCTTCTTTTTGTTTCATAACACTTAAATCAGCCAACAAGGGAACCTTTGTTAAGCCTACCGGTCCCACAAATCCGTGGGGTGCACCGGAATAAGCGATAACATCTGATTCTTCTGCCAACTCCACTTCGCTGGCTTTTAATGCGGCAGCCAATTTTGCCTCGTTGATTTCCAAATCACCTCGAATGGCAACGGCAAAGAAAGATACAGGATAATGGGGAGCCCCCTGATTCATTTCCCGTTTCCAAGCCTGTCCACCGGGAGCATTCCGCAAATCCAGTTCGCTGTTGTACACTTTATAAATCAACACTTTAATAAACTGCTGTGCCGGCATTTTGAAAAACTCTTCCATCTGAGCGATGGTTTCCACACCGGGGCAGGGTACTTTTCCTATAGGCAATTCCGTAGCAACCTGCTTATTACCGTTTTTATCCAAGGCTTCATCGGCAGCACAAACGGCTTTTTCCGTATTAGCTGCATATCCACACTGAGGACAAAGGATCAATGTATCGTCTCCAACGGCACTTTCCACCATAAATTCCTCAGAACCGCTACCTCCCATGGCACCGGAGTCCGCAGAAACCGGAATAACAGAAAGTCCCAATCGTTTAAAAATCCGCTTGTAAGCAGCTTCCATATCCAGATATGTCTTATCAAGACTTTCTGCCGTCGTATGGAAAGAGTATGCATCTTTCATGGTAAATTCCCGCCCCCGCATTACGCCATATCGAGGACGGATCTCATCTCTGTATTTTGTATTGATTTGATACAAGGTCAAAGGTAATTGTTTGTAGGATTCCAGCTCATCCCGTACCAAAGCAGAAAAAGCTTCTTCTGCAGTAGGGCTAACCACCAACTCTTGGTCTACCCGGTTTTTCATTTTCAGCATACCGGCACCCATGGTATCCCATCGTCCTGATTCTCTCCACAATTCTCCAGGCACAATAACCGGCGGACGACATTCCAGTGCTCCGATAGCATCCATTTCTTCACGGATAATATTTTCAACTTTTCGGAAAGATTTTAATCCCAAAGGAAAGTAAGCAAATAAGCCGTTGCTCAATTTTCTGATAAGTCCGGCCCGTAACATTAACTGATGACTGGCAATTACAGCCTCTGCCGGCAATTCCCGCAGAGTAGCAATTAAAGTGTTAGATGTTTTCATGGGCGTATTTTATCCTATATAAAAGCTTTGGTAAAGAGAGGGAATTTGTAATAATTTTCGGTATTTTCCAAAACCGGGCTCCGTGGTATACTGACCTCATGCAGTCTTCCGAAAGATTATCTTTTATGCCGGTTTCCCTACAAGATATGCAGGAACGGGGTATTCAACAGTTGGATTTTGTATTTATATCCGGTGATGCCTATGTGGATCACAGCTCTTTTGCAGCAGCCATTTTGGGAAGATTTTTGGAGTCCAAGGGCTTTACAGTAGGCGTTATCCCTCAACCGGACTGGAAAGACTGCCAAAGCTTTACTGTTTTGGGAAAACCTAAATACGCCTTTTGGGTTTCTGCCGGTGCCATGGACTCTATGGTATCAAATTACACTGCAAACAACAAACCTCGCTCTTCCGACGTGTATGCCCACGGAGGTGTAGCCGGGAAACGACCGGATCGGGCTTTGATAACCTACACTGCAAAAATCAAAGAAGCATACAAAGGCATCCCCGTTATTATCGGAGGGATAGAAGCCAGTTTACGACGTTTTGCTCACTACGATTACTGGTCAAATACAGTTCGCAGATCCATACTTTTAGACTCCAAGGCAGACTTGTTGATTTACGGCATGGGAGAACATCCCATTGCAGAAATCGCCCAAGGATTCCGAGAGGGTAAATCCATTACCCAACTACGGGGGATCCGGGGAACCTGTTGGCGAACGGGGAAAAAAGAAGATATTCCTGCAGGGGCAACCGATGGGCAGGGTAAATTTCAACCTACGATATTCTTGCCCTCCTTCAAGGAAGTTTCTGCCAATACACCGGAAGGAAAAAAATCCTTCGCTCACTCTTATATAATGCAAGAAAAAAACACCGACGCCATGTCTGCTCACATACTGGTGGAACAAAGTGAAGAACGCTTTGTCGTTCAGGAACCTCCGGCCTTTCCTTTGACAACAGAAGAATTTGACGCCGTAATGGAGCTTCCCTTTACCCGCCGATGGCATCCCATGTATGATGTACCGGCAGAAAACGGTAAAATCGGAGTACCCGGTTTATCCGAGGTAAAATTTTCTCTGGTCAACAATAGAGGTTGTTTCGGAGCCTGTTCCTTTTGCGCCATTACCTTTCATCAAGGTAAGCGGATTCAGTGCCGAAGTCACGACTCGCTCATAAAAGAAGCTACAATTTTAACCGGCGACAAAGAATTTAAAGGATACATTCACGAC
>JAHLFV010000248.1 GCA_018883625.1 Candidatus Treponema excrementipullorum | reverse complement strand
ATCGTCAGTTAGCTCTTGCTGCTTAAGCAGCTGAGCCGGAAATTAGCTGGTGCTGCTCTGAACCGGTTAAATTTCTGTCGCAAATCAGGGCTTGCTGAGTGCGGTGTCCGATACGTACTCGGGACTTCTATCGGAATACGGATCCGACGCTTGCGGTACTGCTACCGGGTCCCGACAACTACCTCGTACCGCTAAACCTGTAGACGTTCCTGACCCGCATATTCGGACGGGGGTTCAATTCCCCCCACCTCCAAATTTACTTTTCCTTCGATCCTTATTTGTTTTATTCTATAGGCTTGTTGTTTTTTCCTATTTTGTTTATACACTTCCGACGATGAAGAAAATTTCCCGAAAACGTGTGTTTTCTAAAATTTCTGCTTTTGTTTCTACGCCGATTGTACGGTATCTGTTAATTTTATTACTAGTTACTTTTGGAATAATGGGTATCATTTATTTTGTAGAAGCAGGAAAAAATGACGATATTTCCAGTTTTTCTGATGTTCTTTGGTATACCCTTGCTACAATTACTACGGTAGGTTATGGTGATATTTCTCCATCTTCTTCTCTAAATTTGAAAAACATCTTTCGTTAGCACGTTGTGATGAAATTATTCTCAGTCATGATTATGAACGGAGCCTTTTGGTTTCAGCTTCCAGTGGGGTAGGACTAAGTCATATATTAAAGGAGTTGATTACAGAAACTTCCGGTGAAGGACTTGTTATTGAGAATATTTCCGAAGAATGCATAGGAAAAACATACGGAGAATACAGAAAAAGTCTCTCAGTAAATCGAGTACTTATCGGAATTTTGGAAAATACGGGAAATTTTTATTACAGACGTAAAGAGGCTTTGTCTGAGGCCCAAAAGAATCCTGATGTGAAAAAAAAGTATTGGAAATAATTAAGAGGTTGTCAAAAATAGAAATTTTTTCCGATTTTGCAGAATTGTCTGAAGCCAATATAAGGCGTCTCAATGCCGTTTGTCAGTGTTTAGATCAAAAAGAATTTAAAAAAAGTGATGTGATCATTCGGAAAGGTGATAAAGGCGATGAGCTATACATTTTGTATGACGGCGCTGTTCAGATAAAAGGGAAAACTCCTCATGATGAAGAGTTTGCCATTATCGATTTAGATCACAAGCAAAATGTATTTTTTGGAGAATTGGCTCTTATCGATCAAGACAGACGTAGTGCCTCCGTATATGCCAAGACAGATTGTAAAACTTTGTCTTTAAGTGGTACTGATTTTTTGAATTTGTGTGAACAGGATTCACTTTTAGGTTATAAAGTTTTATTTAAAATAGCGAAACGACTTTCCGGAAACCTACGTCGTTCCACTTCGGAGACCTTGGCCATGTATCAGGCTTTGATTGACGAAGTGGAAAACCGCTTCTAACTTTTAGTCAGTGTGTTTACTTTAGAAAACCTCGGTTTAATACCGTGTTCGAACAAAAAAATTCAGAAACTGGTTAAATTCAAAGGTGTTATCTGCAGTTTCGTAGTGGGCATTTTTCAGGTAAGAGGAATATTCTATACCTAAAGATGTATTACCAAAAATCTTATGTTCGTAGGATACATTTCCCATACCTATAAGGGAATTTCCTGCAGAGCCACCCTTAGGAAGGGATGGTTTTACCGTCCATAAGGCATTGAACAGATAGAAGAATGAAAAAGTCCCGAATAAAGGCTGGGAGACAGAAAAATATAATTTTGTGCCTAAGCCGGTACCTAGGTCATACAGTCTATTTTCCACGTCAGGGGTGGGATTGGGAACAACTCCGCTGAATAAAAAGTAAAAATCACTGGCAGATAACAGGATCCAGTTTAAATGTGTATTCCATTGTATATTCCAGTTATGGGGTAAATTAATGTTTTGTTTCGTAGTGAAAGCAAGTGAATTGGCTGAGTAATTCAAATCGCTGGATATAATAGCATCATAGTGAAGAGTCAATCCCATTGTTGTTTTTATATTTTTTCGTTCCCAAGGTGCAAAAGAGAGCAATACGCCGTCTGTAAAAAGACTGACATCATAATAATCTTTTGCAATCGAACCCTTTAAGTTCAATGTAAAATGGGTAAAGGGAGTGGTAGTTACTAAGGCATAGGGATCACCGTAAATTAAGTGGATGCCTGCTCCCAAATAAAAAGGTCGAAATATTTTTTCACCGGAGTAGGTATTACCTGCTATGGTCAACGAGTCTGCCATAAAACCAAAAAGCATAGTTGTATCCATGGCATATATGGAGCCGTTAGGGGTATTTGCCGGTTTTCCCGTGATGAGGGTGTTGATACTATCCATAGGACTTAGAAGAAAGGACAAAATGGGCATTGATTTCGTAGCAAAATGTAGTCTGTGGAGTATTTCTCCCAACGCAATACCGCCCATAGTAGTAGCTATAATATCGTTATATGAAGGTGTTTCTGTTTCCGCAAAGAGCTCCCACGTGGCACTGCCTGTTATGGTGACTAAAGCAGACTCCCAAAAGGGAAGATTATTTGCAGCTCCGGCGATATAGTAGTAAGAGCCCTGATATGGGTGTCCGAAATGGTTAACGGCAAATTCATCTTGATCCCAAACCCATGGATTGGTGAGATTTTTATATATTGAATCCCAAGAAATATATGCATAGGGTGCTTTCCGTATATATCTGTTAATCAAAGCTAAAGCTACGTTACTTGTTAATGCTTCGCCAAAGGCCAAAACGTGATTAAGTGGCGTAGGTTTGCGTATTTGGGGAAGTGTAGGCTGATTTTGGAAATCGGGTGGCTGTAAAGTGACACCTTCCGAGAGTACCGACTCTGCTTCTTTGGAGCTATCCACCGGATATTCTTGAGATTTGGAAGTATCGGATGAAATAAGTGACCCATCTGTTATTCCTATACTGCTTTCCTGAGGTACCAACGGAGAAGCTTCCTCTGCAACAAGAGAAAACAACAACGAACATAAAATAAATAACGCAAAAAGTTTTTTGCCTTTTTTAAAATAATTATAAACACACATCATAGTTTATTGTATGCATATGTAAACGAAAATCAA
>JAHLFV010000247.1 GCA_018883625.1 Candidatus Treponema excrementipullorum | reverse complement strand
GGTCAAAAGCATCGGCAATGGTTTCTTCATCTTCCGGGTATTCAATTTCGGCTTCAATGGCTGCTAGGGTTGTAACGAGTAGGTGTTTTATGTCATCAATTTCCCGGTAAAGATTTCCAGCTAACCTGTCTGTGGCGTGTCCTCTGGAATCAGATGTTTTGGCACTGACAATTTCCTGAACAGCTTCGGCTTTGGTTAAATCGGCTTTTCCGTTGATAAAAGCTCTAAAAGTGAATTCTCCGGGATTTGCCTGGCGAAAACCGATTTTCAGCAATAATTTAAAAATTTCAGTTACAACGGCAATACCGCCGTGACAGCTTATTTCTGCCATGTCTTCACCGGTAAAACTTTTGGGTCCCCGAAATACCGATACAAGAACTTCGTCTATTTTGTAAAAATTATTTGTACTGTCCTGAATCCATCCGTAAACGACAGTATTACCCGGTGTTGTTTTTAAAGTTTGGGGTCTAGAAAAAATTTGAGAAACCAACTCAATGGCATTTTTTCCCGATACGCGAATTATCCCTAAAGCTGCAGGAGATAAAGCTGTGGCAATGGCAGCAATAGATTCTTCCGGAGTGTAACCGGTTGCATTCATATCAAGTCCTTAAAATCAATGTTTTTCAGTGGCTAGTTTCAGTATAATAAAAATACGGGGAATAATGAATACTTCTGCAAAGCCCACAAAACCGAAAAAAACAAAGTAAATCAAGTTGTTATACTGCTCCAATAAGGGAAAGAGTTTGGCACCGAAATGAGATATCAAAAAAAATACGGCAAATATGAAAACGGTTAACAGTATTCCTACCATAAAACGGAGTATTTTATTTGTCTTTGTTCCGGATGAGGCATCAAAATTTTTTGTTTCTGAAAAAATTTTCCCCAACAAAAATCCAAAAAGTAGTCCGGTAAGTTGTGTTTCGTCATGGGAGAAAAAATTAAGCACAAAAGGTACTAAGGCTGCCAATAAAATTTTTATACTTCGGGGAAAGTTTTTGATTTGCAATGCAAATTTTTCCCAAAAGAACATAACTAAGACGGATGTTGTGTATCCTAAAATCAGTCCTAAGGCAACATCTGTAGGGTAGTGTACTCCTAAATATATACGGCTGAAGCCTATTAAAAGAGGCAATATCCAAAACAATTTGCCTAAAAGGGGATAAAAAGTTGCAGCCCCCTGGGAATGCCCAGAAGGTGTGGAGTAGCCACTTTCTTCAACAATAAAAACTCCCGGATCTCTTTGATATGGACGGGAAACTTGAAGTGTTTCTTTTATGGCAGTATTTAAAGCTCCCGAAAATATAATTGCTGTTCCCAGCTTAAATCCCCGTTGGCTGTCTACACACCAGTAAATGTAGGCAACCAACAACAGATAGAATGCGGGGTGCCCCAAGAAAGAGACACCCTCCATAATGGCTGTCATAATAGGGGATTTGAGTTTTTGTACAAGATAAATGAATTTCAGTCCCCAGTCATACATTGTTTCTGCCTCAGGACTTGCATTAAACAAATAAACTAAGGATCCCATTACTATTTTCCTTTTGAGATTTCTCCCGTAAGAGCCGGTTTCCTGAATTCCATGGATGCATCCGCATTTTCCCATGGATAAGGTGTAGTTTCATCTACATCAGGGCGTAAATCATCGTAGCGACCTGTGTTGTTCCAATACATGTATCCGTTATTGGCTCCGTCTCTTGTTCCGAAAATCTGTCTTTGTACGTAATCGTTGTTATAGTAGACTTTGTCGTAGGAAACAGGCAGATAAAATGCCTGTGCCCAAGGTCGGACAACACACTTGTTTCTTGCAATGATGGAATTTCTGTAGGTTCCATTAAAATAAATACGATAGGGACGTTCCGCCTTAGGGGCCTGTGCCAAAAAGTCCTGTTCAAAGTGACTGGGATAGAACATGGGGCAGATGACATCTACAAAGTCGGAAAGTAATTCAACGTCCTGACCTGTACGGGCGCCGCTTCTATACCATCCGTTAGCGCCGTAAATGTCTATTCCAATGGGAGCGTCGATGTTTTCTCGGGCATAAGATAAAAAGGATCTAAGGGCACTCTCTTTATTCATACCGGGATCTTGCCATCGGTAGGATGCCTGAGAAAGGTTTAATCCGTCTGTGGGAAATCGGATATAGTCAAACTGTATTTCATCAAATCCACGGGAAATCAGTTCCTTTGCAATGGCAATATTGTACTCCCATACTTCTTCTGAGTATGGGTCTACCCAGTTTTCGTCGTAGTACACTGTTTGAGTACCTGTTACGTTACCTTCCTCATCTACTACGTCTTCTGTACCTCGAGTCCCTACCCAAGGACCACCGGTTACTCTGTTCCAAACGGCATACTTACCGCCACCGTATTGTGATAAGTTTTTATCCTTAAAAACAACAATGCGAGCTATAAGGTAGATATTTTCGTCTTTGAATTTTTTTACAAATTGATCTAAATCTACGGCATATTGACTGATATACCCTTTTTCCAAAACTAATGGATCTTTTGTATCGTAGCGCAATAAGCCATAATCGTCTTTCATATCAATGACAACTGCATTTAGTTTGTTGTCTTTTATTACTTTTAGTGCATTGTTTTGGCCTGATTCGGTACGCCCCTGATTTGCAGGGAGATAAATTGCTTTTACGTCACGAAGTGTATCGGTGCTGTAAGGAGTGTATATTTTTTCCGGTTTCAGAAGCCACAATTCCCGCAAAGTTACGCTTGTTTCAAAGCCACTTTTTGTCTTAGGAATGTAAGCTGCGTATACCGGTTCCGGTACCTTTGAAATAGCCTTTTGCCATGAAGAATAATCTGCGGGAATACCTAAATTCTCCCCGGTTTCCAACTTTAACACAGATATTTTTCCCGGACTTGTATAGAGCAGTGAATCTCCTATGCTTGCAAGACTGTCTATGGTATCTAAGGGTTCCGGTCCTGCATAAATTTTTACAGCTCGTTTTGCGTTCCAGTCAATTTTGTAAACATTAGGCATAAAAGTTTGAGATGCATATACTTCTGTATAAGTATGGCCCTCAGGAGTTTTTGTTACCACAGGAAGAATGTCTGATATTTCGTCAGGATCTCCTTGAGTGGGCAGTGCAGAAAATCCCCCTGTTAAATCGATCCATTTGGGAGAACTTCTGTCAGGATACATATAAGAGAGTCCGTTAATAGAATGGGAAAGGAAAACCGTCAACTCTGTTTTGAAACTGCCGTCTTCGTTTTGGGCACCGGGAATGGGCATGTCTGCAACGGCAACAGCCTTTGCTCCAGATGTTCCTGAAGAAAATCCAAGGCTTTTCCAGGAATCTCCGCCGTCTTTTGTGATATATACGCTACTATCGGTAGTGGCAACTAAAATCTGAGGATTTTGGGGGTGGACAGCTAAGTCTTTTATTTCTTTTGCTCTTCTGACAAGTTGTTTTTCTGTTCCGTCGTAAGTTTTTATGGTAAGGACAGGAAGCCCCTGTTCTTCTCCCAAAAAGGTAAAATTTTTTAAATCGGTACTGCGAAGTAGTCCTTCTCCTGTTACAAAGTACCATATTTGAGTGTCATCTACTTGTGTTTCAACAATTTGAGTAACACGGCCCTCTGTCCATAAAGGTACTGGGGTATCGCTTCCCACAATTTTGTACAGGCCACTTTCTGTTCCTGCCAAAATATTGTTTACCAAGTGGGATTCACTTTCCGGTACTGCATCCTCAGGTAAGTCGTAAATTTTTGATCTGTCAGAGTTCCGGGATGGTCTTTGAGGGGTAAGTTCTACATCTCTATCGGCCTGTGCGTGAGCAAAGGCGAACATTACACAAAAAAAAAGCAGTAATACAATGAATAGTTTTCGCATAGTCAATTATCGGAAAAAAAGAGCTTGTGTGATACACAATTCGGAAAGTTTTTTATCTTTTCTAGCAGGGTACAGTAATTTTTATATAGTGTCTACAGAGAGAAGAAAACTTTACAGCAGAAAATCTTGTTGGTATACTGTTAAGGGGGATGTGTTGTGAAAAAAATACCTGTTATTTTGTCGGGCGGAACAGGAACTCGTTTATGGCCTCTTTCCCGCAAGGAACTGCCAAAACAATTTTTGGGTGTAGCTTCTGAAAAAACAATGATTCAGGAGACTGTACTGCGACTTCGGTATATGGATTTTTCTGATCCTATTGTAGTATGTAATGAAAGTTATAACAGTATAGTTTGTGAACAATTGCGGGATATACAGGTGGATTCTCCCTATGTAATTTTTGAGCCGGAAAGAAGAAATTCCGGGCCGGCTGTAGCCTCTGCAGCTTTTTTGGCCGAAAGTTTTGATACAGATAGCGTTATTGTTGTCTTTCCTTCAGATCATGTTATAAGGGACGCTAAGAATTTAGCTAAAGCAGTGGAAGAAGGATGTAGATTGGCAGGGCTGGATAAAATGGTTACTTTAGGAGTAAAACCTACCTATCCGGAAACCGGATATGGCTACATGGAAATTTATCCTGAATCTTCGGATAGTACCTGTTACAAATTAAAAACTTTTGTGGAAAAGCCTGATGAAAAAACAGCTACAGCTCTCATTCAAAAAGGTAATTATTTTTGGAGTAGTGGTATTTTCATCTTTAAAGCAAAAGTTTTTCTATCAGAACTGGAAAAATACAGTAACGAAATTTACAAAAATATGAAAAAGGCCTTTTCCAAAGCTACTCGGAAGGATCATTATCTACGGTTAGAGTCTGAATCATTCAAAAAAATTCCCTTTTGTTCAATTGATCATGCAGTGATGGAGTACACGGACAAAGGAATGGTCGTTCCCCTTGATGCCGGATGGAGTGATATAGGTTCTTGGCATGCTCTTTGGGATTATCAGGATAAAGATAGCAATAATAATGTGTTGCTGGGGGATGTTCTTGCCCTAGATACGAAAGAATCATACATATTAGGAAAAAATCGTTTGGTAGTGGGGGTAGGACTAAAGGATATTGTAATCGTAGAAACAGAAGACGTTGTCCTCGTTGCAAATAAAAACCGAGTACAAGATGTAAAAAAAATTGTAGAAGAGCTGGAACGCAAGAAGCATCCGGCAACAAATTAATGTAAGTACGTATATGTTTTATCGTCGCACGACAAAATCCAAAGTAGGACTTTGAGATTTTGACTCTTCTCTTTTTTTATAACGGTGATAAAGTTTCCGCTGTACTCTTACAGGTTCCTCGCCCGGTTTGGGAAGTTTGGGGAGCCAGTGTCCGTCAGAACACAATTGATGGGATTGCTCCGTGTCTTGGAAGTAGAGGAAGAGTATATCTTTTAGTTCCTGAAAAATATCTTTTTGCAAAATAGGAAACATTAGTTCTATTCTACGCTCCATATTTCTGGGCATCCAGTCTGCACTGGATAAGTACAATTCCTCTGCTCCGGCATTTTGAAAATAAAAAATACGGGAGTGCTCCAAATAGTGGTCGATTATGCTGATCACTTCTATGTTTTCACTTAATCCCGGCACACCGGGCATCAGAACGCATATTCCTCTGACATTGAGAAGAACCCGAACTCCCGCAGTACTGGCTTTATACAGAGCCTGAATGAGTTCTTTATCACAGAGATTGTTCATTTTTGCTACTATAAGTCCGGGTGCTTCCGGAATTGAGTGTTGAATTTCCCTGTCTATTAACTCTAACAGTCTGGATTTAAGATTTACCGGAGCCATAAGGAGTCGTTGCATAGGAGGAATAATGGAATATCCTGAAATGATGTTAAAAAATAGAGTAGCATCTTTTGCTAATTCTTGATTTGTTGTAAAAAGAGACAAATCAACATAGGCTTTTGCTGTTTTATCGTTGTAGTTTCCCGTAGACAAATGAAGATATCTGCAAATTTCTGTTTCCTCACGGCGAATAACCAAGAGAATTTTTGCATGTACTTTAAAATTTAAAATTCCCCGAACAACGGTAGCACCGGCTTTTTCCAATTTGGCTGCCCACGAAATATTTTGTTTTTCGTTAAATCGGGCTTTTAATTCTACAAAAACCGTTACTTGTTTTCCCTTTCTTGCAGCCCGTTCCAAGGCTTTTATGATGGGAGAATTATCGCTGGTTCTGTAGAGGGTCATTTTTATGGAAAGTGTTAGGGGATCATCTGCCGCTTTTTTGATAAAATCAACAACAGGTTCGTATGATTCATAGGGAACATGGAGCAAAATATCCCGTTGCTTTAGCGTATCCCATACGGGTTGATTTTTTTCAAATTGATAGGGGAAAAAATGTTCCCATTTTTCACCGTGAAGGGCTTGCATTTCCGGCCATTCGGTAATAGGCAAAAGAGAGGTAGGGGTTAGTATCCCCGAAGTGGTATATACGTCTGTTTTATTTACCTGCAATTTTTCCATCAAAAAAGTGCGGATAAAAGTACTTGTATCGGTACATTGAAGCCGTACAACCAAGGACTCCTGCCTTTTTTCAAGGACTCGTTCCATTGCCAAGGTTAAATTGACGGATATGTTTTCTTCAACAGGGAAATCTGCATCTCTGGTTACTCTGAATAACAATGTTTCTGTTACCGTATATCCGGGAAAAAGCTGTGTTGCGTATGTCTGTACAATATCTTCCAACAAAGTAAACTGTTTTTTTTCTGAATAAGACGGCAATGTAATGATTTGAGAAAGATTAGATGGTATTCCTACTATTGCAATGGGGGTTTGAGGTTCTTCCGGGACAAAAGGTGTTTTAACTTGTTCAATGTTGGGTAGGGGTGATAAAGCAAAGGCTCCGTACAATTTCAAGTTAGTAACGTAGGGAAAAATATTCCCTTCCGTTTTTAAAGGTGTTAACAGAGGAAAAATTTCTTGGTTAAAAATATGACGCGTAAAACCTTTTTGTTCTTCTGTGTACTGTTCAGGAGAAATATATTCAATCCCATTTTGAGCAAAAGCCTGCAATATATCTTGGTGCAAAACCTGGTTGCGTATTGTGTCTATTTCATGGACTCTTCGGCTGATTCGTATAAGTTGTTCTGCCGGTGTTAAACCTGCTATATCTTTTTCTTCCGGGTTTTTCAGAGCCTGTCTTTTGAGCCCTGCAACCCGAACCATAAAAAATTCGTCAAAATTTGTAGAAACGATAGAAATCAATTTCAATCGCTCTGTAAGGGGTTTTTCTTTCCTTTGTGCTTCATATAAGACTCGGGCATTGAACTCTATCCAAGATAGCTCTCTGTTAAAAAAAATATGTGATTTTTCCATGGCGGTACCTTATACTTATCCTAAAATTACCTTATACCCAAAAACATCTTCGAATATATTTGCCTTTTCTGCCAAGGCTCTTTTTTCAAGGGATAAGTCTTGCAATGTATTACAATGTATAATCAAGTTTTCATCTCTGACAGTGATTTTAAAGTCGTTTATTTGACCGGAATGACCTCTGTCTAAGGCATCTGCAATACGGATTAAAGCTGTCAGTTTTAGGACGGCAACTCTGGCAGAGCGTGGTTGTGTTAAAAATTGAGGCATTTCCTGCGGTGAATGATTTCCTCTATGATTGTAGGCTATTTGAGAAATAATATCGATTTGCTCTCTTGTTAATCCAAAAATATCGGAATGATTAATAACATAAGCACTGTGGATGTGGTGATCATCTGCTCTGATAAACATACCGATATCGTGTAGAATAGCTGCTGTTTCCAATAAAATACGGGTGTCTGGATCCAATCCCAAATCTGTTTGCAGTTCGTTAAAAAGTTTTAATGCAGAACGACGGACTGTTTCTGCGTGTTTTTCATCCACACGATATTTTTTTGCAAGATTCCATGCAGAGGCAGTAATTTGCTGATAAAATTTTTTTTGAAGTGCTTTGTCCGGTTTATGTAGAGTATTTACAATAAGCCCTTCTCTTGTATTTGTGTAGAGAACAAGGATTTCTTTTACATGGGTAAAATCTAAAAATACTTGGTATGCCAAAAGGCCTATGTGAAGAGCTTGGGCATCATAGCGGGAGATTTTAAAACGGGCGACGCATTCCTCTGCAGTGTAGTTTTGAATTTCAGCAACCAAATTATCAAAATCGTCGCGGGAAATCTTTTTGATTTTAGGGGCAATGGAAACACCGCAAATGGCTCCTGCTATCTCTGCTTCTGCCCCCAGTGCAATAAATTGCTGAATATTGGTGAAATTCATTTCGTTATCTAAAGATTTTCTTGTGACCCGAATAAATTCTTTGAGAAACCGTTTTAAATCCTGTTTATCTCCTACAGTGCTGATGAGCTGTTCTGCAATAATAGTTCCCAAACGTAAAGTGTGTACGCCGGCCATCTGTCCTTGCTCTATAAGCATAATATCTGTGGCTCCACCACCGATTTCCAAAATAACGGAGTTTATTCCTTCCAAGGTGACGGATTGATTTCTGAATGCTTCGCTGACGGCCAAATAGGTAAGTTTATTTTGTTCTATTCCATCGATTACTTTTACGGTAAAACCGGTTTTGACTTTTATCCTGTCTAAAACTGCATCTTTATTTTTAGCATTGCGAAGAGCACTGGTGGCGATTACAGTTATTTCTTCAGGAGAAATGGCCCAAGTAGCGATTTGTTCCTTAAAACGATTTAAAACACGGATACACTGAAGCATTGTGTCCCGAGAAATGGTACCCGTAATGAAAACATCTCGACCTAGGGATACAGGCAGCTCAGAACTGTCCAAAACGGACCAGAACTTTCCATCGTCAGTGTCCGAATCCTGTATTTGAGCTACCAAAAGCCGTATGCCAGTGGCTCCTATTTCGATTACAGATTCCAGAATTGCCACAGTATCTTACAGTTTGTCAATAAGCATAGAACATTTGCCGGAAGGTATGGGCAATGTTTTTTTCTTTTGACCTAAAATATTGATGGTAAAATAGTAAAGCTTTTCGCTTTCCATTTGAATTTCCCATCCCCGTTGACTCTTATTGGACAAAATCGTAATTAAATTCCGTTTTAGGGCAAGGTTTTCAATACCCATAATTTCCAAGTTGGGGATAATCCAGTCTACGGTTTTACGGGGCAAACTGATAGAAAGACCGATAACATTTTCAATCATCAAAGCTATGGTAGAAAGACCCGCATACTGTATATATCTTTTTCGGGGAAATGTTGCGTCTTGGGAGTTTACGGGAACACCTTCTTTACAGGGAAGATATGCTTCCCACAAGTCTCCTTTTATGTCGGGATTATTGGGGAACATGGCATCAATCATGTAATACAAGTGCCTGATAGAACATTCTCGGGCAATATCCCACCGCTGATAACGTTCAAGCCCCTTTATGACCATAAAGTTAAAGGGAGAGAAAACACTTCCTCTGAAACCTTGTCCTTCTTGGCTGAAATTAGGGTCATCGGCAGAAAGGGTAGGGAAAGGATGATCTGTACCAAAGGTATTGGGATTACTCAAGTGTGAAATAAGTTGTGTGGCTCTGTCTTCGTTGGGCATTTCGGCCAAAAGGGGCCAAAATCCTGCTATTGTTTTCTGCGGTAACTGTTCACCTTCTTTATTCAAATCGTGGTAAAAAGAAGTTTCGTTATTCCACATCATAGAGTTGATTCTTGTTTTCAGTGAAAAATATTGTCTTTTATACTGGAAATTCAACTCTTTATCGTTGAGAATATCTCCCAAAGCAGCCATGTACATGGCGTTGATTGCAACGGCAGCGTTGAAATCGATAGGATAAAATACATCTCCCCTGGGACTACCGTACATGGAACAGGCTTCCGCAGGTACGGAGTACAAACCGTTTTCTTGTTTAAAAGTCTGATCAATCCATGCCATATATTTCTGGAGAATAGGCATTACTTCTTTTACGCGTTTTTTGTTGGCTGATTTATGAAAAAGATTGTATTCTGTCCAAGCAAACAGCGGAATTCCGATTCCTTCAGGATTAGAAGCATCTACTATAGGAGCTTCTGTTTTGGCATCATATTTACAGCGAATAGCTCCGTTTTCTTCCTGATGCTTATAGAAAAAATCAATATTTTGATAAGCCGGATAGTTTCTGTTAGAGTACACCAAAAAGAAAGATGAAAAAATAGATTCAAACTGATCTAAAATCCATCCTTTTTCGTTGGGGTACATAAAAAAACCGTCAGCTGAATTTTCCCCGGTTTGGGGAACAGTCCAAAAGTCTTGGATCCAAGCCCATGTTTTGTCGTAAATATCTACAAAGTCTTGATCGTAAAAATGAATCTTTGGAAAATCGCGTTTATTCACAGATACTCCTATACGAGATACAGTATATCACAAAATTTTAAAAGTGTAAAAATAAATTTGTTTTTTTTACAACTTTACCCTAAAACAGCAGATTTTTATGAGTAAAGTTGCAAGATGTAGTTTTGATGACCACATCGATAACCGCTTAATGGTAGAGAACAATGTCCTCGATATAGTCTTCGTGTTTTGATTTTAACAGGAATGTTTCTGTAGCGGATAAATACACATACCCGGATGCGTCGTATGTCTCAAATCTGGGATCGGTACGATATGCAACTCCGTAAATTTGGACGTAATTAAACGGGGTTATTCCGTTAATAATCAAATGGTGAGTCTGACCTACCGGGAAAGATATAGAGAATGTGGTTTTTCCCTGCGTATCTTGTGAAAGAGTTATGTCCTCAGCAACTGTCCATGCCCAAATAGGTTTACCGGTTCCTGAATCCTTTGACGTACTGATTACCTTTATGTGTGGATAGTAGGTATTTTCCATGGCAATGATAGGATACAAATTTACCATTGTTGCAAGAGATATTGATTGCTGTTGTCCCATATATACGTTGGTGATCAAATATCCTGTGGCTACGTAAGTTGGCTCTTCAATGACGGTACCGAATTGTACCAAAGACATTCCTACTTTGACGGCATCTTCAAAAGACAGTTCGGTTTTATCCTCCGAGATTGTAACAGATTCATTCTCTACGGTAACTGAAGATGCTATTTTTTCCAAGCACAAGGGAATGACCTTTTCCAGAGGCGCTGCCAAAATGGGGTTGTACTTTAACAATTTACCGTAGGTATTTATTATGCCGGCAGCCTGATTTACAGTGGGGGTAAAATTTTCCATGTTTGAGGGCATGGTAGCAACTTGCATCGCTTGAGGTTCTGCTTCAAATACGCATAAAAGTTCTGCCAGGTTTTTTTCCATGAAAATATCTAAGGAGTTTTGCTGGACTGCATGAGTAAACATAGAACGGCGACTTTCCAACTGTACTTCCAAACTTCTGTTCAATGTTGTCAAAGAATTAAAATAGGGGGCAGACAAGTAAGTTCTTTTACTGCTTGTTTTTACAGAAGACGGGATTTCGTCAATAGCTTCTTGATATTTACCGTTTTCTGCCATGGCGGCAACATAGGCAACTGCCAATTGTTCTGACATGGAACTGTTAATGGATTGAGAAGCCTGGTATATGAAATTGGCTTTAAACTGAGCTACAGTTTGCAAAAAAAGCTCATGGGAAGCTTGAGGGAGTGTCTCTGCCATGGCAAAATCAAAGGTGGTTACAGGAACATAGGGTGTCAACGTTGCCAATGTGTTTAGACTGCTTACAGAAAGCCGATCATTTTTGAAATTGAATGCAGTTGCAATATATTGGTCTTTCTTTGATGATAAAATAAGCTTACTTGACTGTTCTTCGGTAACTATGTACCCGCCTATAGGTTTATATGGTACCGATACGTCCAAAATATCTTCCGGCAGAGTTGCAACAATAGTGAGACTGTCATTTGTTTTAGCTACAGTTGTTACCATAAATCGTAAAGACACCTGATTGTCAAAATAAAGAGAGAAAGATGTATCAGAATCGGGATTCCAGTTTTCCAAAGAAAGCTGCTTTGTGGTTCCGTCTAAGAAAGTTGCAATGAGAGGTTTTTTTTCATCGGAAGAAAGGGACATGCCTTGGAAAGATATCTGAAATGTATTTTTTAATACCTTTTCCTGACTTTCTGTTTGGGTTTGTACAAGACGGAGTTTGAGTCCTCCAAAAGTTTCGGAAATGGACGTATCGCTTCTAAATTGGAGAAGAAAAATGCCGAGAATAATAATGCTGTAAAGGACGGTAAGTCCGAAGAACCTTTGTATCGGATGTTTTATCATTTGTATCAGTTTAGCCAATGATGGCGACAAAATCAACTATATCAAGATAAAAAAATGGAGACGATATGACAAAAGAAAGTAAGAAGACCTATGTGTTGACAGGGTGTGTTTTGGTGCTGGTTGTTATGTTTTTTGCCGGTTGTACAACAACAGAAAATGTCCCTAAAGATCAGTCAACCCAGCAAATTGAGACGCAAGTTCCCTTAAGTCCTGAAGGACAGTTTGCCCAAAAGTTAAGCGATGCCTTGGATACCGGCTCTATAGAGGACGCTCTCGTGCTTTTTGACACCATGCCGGAAGAATTACGGGATAATTTGGAACTAAAACAGCTCCATGCATCTCTGCTTTTGTCTGCAGGTCGTCTGGATGAAGCTTCTGCTCTTACGGAAGAATTGTTGGTAGCTGCTCCCGGTAATGAAGACGTTTTAATTTTATCGGTGATGCTGGCTAAGGCTAAAGGGGATGCCAACGGTAAATCACAAGCCATCAAAGAAGTATTGGCTATTGACCCCACCAACAGCGACGCCAATATTGTCTTGGCAGAAGAACAAATGCTTCGAAAGAATTACAAACTCGCTACGACCTACTATCTTAAAGGATTGGAAGGAGATCCCGATAACGTAGATGCATTATCCGGTTACGGACAAGCTTCCTACTATGATCGTAAAGACAAGGAATCTAAACAAGCTTTTGAAAAAGTGTTGGCTCAAGATCCTGAAAACAGTACCGCTTATTCTTATTTGGGAAAACTGGAAGCTGCCAACGAAAACTATCTTCCTGCAACAGAGTACATAGAAAAAGCTATCGAAATAGATCCTAACGTATACGACTACTGGCTTGATTACGGTTTATATTTGAGATATCAGGGAAAATTCAAAGAAGCAGAAACAGCTTGGAAAAAAGCCTGTGAACTGGAGCCGGATTACTTCTTGGCATACACATATTTGGCAGGGTTCTACGATGAGCAAAATCGCTACAGCGATGCATTGGATATGTACAGAATGGTGGTAAAGTTAAATCCTCAGTATTATTTTGCCTATGAATCTTTGGGAATGCTAGCTTGGAAAGATAAAAGCTATGCGGAAGCCCGAGCTTCTTTTGAAAAAGCTTATTCCATGAATGCAAATAATATCTCATATCCTATGATGATTGCTGCTACATACCTAAAAGAAGGTAAAACAAAAGATGCCAAAGATTTTTTGAGCAAAGCAATGAAAAACAGAAAGACTGACAGTTTGGAGTATATGATGCTTCGTCTCTATTACGACAACCTGAATGCCGGCAATGTAGAAAGAAAAATTGCCAACGAAACAGACAAAAACCTAAAGGGAAAAATGATGTATTACATGGGTCTGCTTTACGAAATTGTGGGTAATGACGTTCGGGCAAAAAAATACTATACTGATGTCTTAGCACTTAACAGCCCTATGTTTTTTGAGTACAGATTGGCAGAGTGGGCTATTCAAGACAGTAAATAATAAGTGAGGAGTATCAGTTGAGTCAGACGGAAAAGCGTTTATTGCTAAATGGAAGAGAAATAATTTTACTGGGAACTGCCCATATTTCTCAGGAAAGTATCATACAGGTACAGGAAACCATAAAGGCGGAAGTTCCCGACTGTGTGGCAATAGAGCTTGATGAACAACGATATGCTTCCATGAAAAATCCCCAACAATGGCGGGAGTTGGACATCATTAAGGTGTTAAAGAGCGGGCAAGGTTTTTTGCTTTTGGCAAACCTTGTGCTTTCTTCTTTCCAAAAACGGATGGGTGCTGATGTAGGCGTAAAACCGGGAGAAGAGATGAAGGCCGCCATTGCAACGGCGGAAGAGCTGCATATTCCCGCTGTAATGGTGGATCGTCCTATTCAAATGACCCTTAAAAGAGCGTGGACCATGAATTCTTTGTGGGGAAAGTGCAAGCTATTGGCAGTATTGATTTCAACGGCTTTTGACAAAGAAGAAGTTTCTCCTGAGCAGATAGAAAACCTGAAAAATGACGGAGCCCTAGACTCCATGATGAATGAAATTGCCGACTACCTGCCTGCCGTTAAATCCGTTTTAATAGACGAACGGGATCAGTATTTGTCCAGTCGAATTTGGGAAACTGCCATATCTGGAGAACCTGCAAAAAAAGTGGTGGCAGTGCTGGGAGCAGGTCATTTGCCCGGTGTGGAAAGACATTTGCAGGCTTTAGCCAAGGGGGAAGAAAGTTCAGATACAACAGAAATATCTAAAGTTCCCCCCGCCGGCATTGGAAGTAAGATTGCCGGTCTTGTTTTTCCCGTTGCCATTGTAGCGCTGATTGTAGCGGGATTTTTTACGGGAGGAGCAAAAGCTTCTTTGGATATGGTTATTCAGTGGATTTTGTGGAATGGCCTTTTATCTGCTTTTGGAGCCCTTGTAGCCGGCGGGCATATTTTGACGATTTTAGCCGGGTTTGTAGGAGCTCCCATAGCTACACTTAATCCTGTTATCGGGGTAGGAATGTTTACGGGGCTGGTGCAGGCTTGGATCAGAAAACCCAAAGTTGAAGACATGGAGTTTTTGGTGGAAGATGCCGGGACTTTCAAAGGCTATTACAAGAACAGAATTTTGCGGGTTTTATTGGTATTTATGCTGTCTTCCGTAGGTGGAGTTATCGGTAATTTTATAGCAGTGCCTTCGCTTTTTGCAAGCATAGTAAAATAGAACAGATTATATCAGACTTATAAGACAGAGGATTTAGAAATATCGGGAGGAAATTCTAAATGGGAAAGACAACTTTAATTGTAGGAAAAGAAGCTCCGGCAGGAAATGTTTTTGCCGAAGTAGCTATGAAACATCAACGTTCCGTTGTGTTGTCTGTGGGACAGGAAGAAAAAGAATCTGATGAACAACAAAATCTACCTTCAACTTCTTGGAACATTGTGCCATGGAATAGAACTTCCTCTTTGTCTGCCCGTTCTTTTATAGTTAAAGGGGAACATTTTCTCACAGATATTACCGAGTTTATAGTTATTTTTGATGCAAACTGGTATCTTTCCGATTTTAACACCCTAAATCCTACAACCTGTTCCCGTGCCAGTGACAGTATGATTACAAGCTATTTTTTTATGGTATCAGAAATTATGAGTCATATTAAAAAGCAGGGGCATGGTTCTGTTATCTTTCTATTCAAGAGTTTGCCTACAGTGGATCTTGCCACAAAGAAAGAAGGAGAAGAAAAAAATAGAATATTGGTTTCTGCTTCTGCTGCTGCTTTTAGAGGATTGGCAGAAAGTGTAGCTTTGGAATACGCTTCTCAGGAGTATAGTAAGGTTTTATTGGCAAAAGCAGATTCCGGTATTGATGATACACGATTTGCTACATGGCTGTTTGAAGCCTTAGACTCTCCCAATACTCACGGTGCCAAAATAGATAGTCGTAATGGTCCTCAGTGGTTAAAACTCAGCAATAAGCCCTCTTCCGGTTTTAGTTTTTTTAAACGATAGAGAGAATTAGGTATGGATTCGTTTTTTCAGCATGCTATAGGTATTGAATTGACTATTGAAGCAGGCATTTTAAGAATTTTCTGTAGTTTTATAGCCGGTGCCATAATGGGACTGGAAAGAAAATTAAGAATGCAGTTCGTAGGTATGAGAACACTGGTTTTAATCAGTGTTTCCTCCTGTCTTATTATGATGCTTTCCATTTACATGTCACAGACTTTTCATCCTATAAGTGCTGATCCTGCTCGGTTAGCAGCTCAAGTTGTTTCCGGTATCGGTTTTTTGGGAGGAGGAGCTATTCTCCGAGAGGGATTTAACGTTAAAGGCTTGACTTCTGCGGCAATTATCTGGACTGCTGCGGCTTTGGGATTGTCCTTTGGAGCAGGATTTTTTATCCCCGGTTTCATTGTTCTTGGATTGTGTCTTTTCTCTTTAATCGTTATAGAAGTGTTTGAAGATAAGTTTTTTCCTGTGGAAGATAACAGGGTATTGCTTTTAACGTGTAATGAAAAAGTACCTGTTTGGGAAGACATAAGAAAGGTGTGCAGTTCTTTCGGCATTGTGCTTATCGGTATTCACACCGTTTCATATTCTCAAGGCATAAAAACAGAAATCGGCTATGATGTCCGTTTGCCTAAAAATATAAATTTTAAGGAATTATTTCCTCTTTTGGAAAATGAATTTAAAGTAAAAAATATTATTTTAAAATGATTTTTTGTGTTTTTTTGTCTCTTGTTGTATAGCTTTATAATTTGATATACTGAGAACATGGAAAAGTTACCTGTAGATAAAATCCCTGCAAAAATTATTGCTATTGATCTTGATGATACACTTTTACGGGAAGATTTAACAATTTCTGATCACACAGTTGAAGTTTTGGAAAAGGTTGCCGATAAAGGCATTTACATAGTTTTATGTTCCGGCCGGACAGAAAATGCTATTTTACCCTTTGTGCGTCGTCTTGGAATAACCGGTAGAGAAGAAGGGCGTTTTATAATTGCTCAAAACGGAGCCATTGTTTCTGACTTACATTTGCGACGGGAGCTCCTTGTCCGTACTGTTGATGTCAACATTTTGGTTGAAGCCCACAGAATGGCTTTAGAGAGAAATCTTTTTTGTGAAGTATACGATCCCGAAACAGTATACGCTCCTCAGGATAATAAATGGACTCGGATTGATGTAGGGCTTACGGGATTAAAGATGGAAATCCTTGAGGATTTTGAAAGTTTTTTGAAAAAAGGTCATCCCAAAATGGTTGTTCCCGGTGACCCGGAGGTTTTAATAGAGTTTCAAAATGAGCTACGGCAAAAATTCGGTTCTTCTTGTGTTATATTTGTCAGCAAGCCTTATTTTTTGGAAATTATGCCTTACAATACCGGGAAGGGAGAAGCTTTAGAATGGCTTTCCCGAAGATTAGGTATACCACGGGAAAATACCATGGCTTTTGGTGACAGTATGAATGATGAGTCAATGATTCGATATGCAGGAAATAGTGTTGCCATGGTCAACGGACGGGATGAAATAAAAAATTTGGCTCGATATGTCACCGAAAAAACAAACAACGAAGATGGATTGGCTCACTTTATAGAAAAGTTTGTACTGTAATGTGCGAAGATTTTTCCGTTACTCTTGCACCATTATGTCGAGCTAAAACATGCTTTCGGAAAAGAGAGCCGTACAAATACAGGAAAATCTTTAGGGTTTTCCTGTTAACAGTATTCGCAGTTGAAGTTTTATGTATGCTCCGATTTCTCTTAGGTACATGTGAGGTACCATATACCAAGCGGTTTTTGCCGCCAGCCCGTGAATATTTGTAAAACCAATGCGATGAGCCAACCTTAAAGCTCTTGTTAAGTGGAAATTATTCGTTACTACCACAACGGATTTATTAAGGGCTTCCTCTCTGGTAATATTTTCCAAGGTAATAATCAAATCAAGACTGTATTGAAAATTTTGTATGGTATCTAATGCCTGATCTTCGATGATTATGCGGTCTGAGCTGATGCCTTTTTCTTCAAGGGCGGCTTTTATAGCCGGTGCTTCTGGGAAGGGAAGAAATTTCAGTGTTCCGCCGGTAACAATCACTTGTGTGTTTGGATTGTTCTGCAAATAATTGACTGCTGTTTCGCACCTATATAGTACATTCGTAGGTAACACTCCGTTTTTATCGATACCGCCGCCTAGCAAAAACACATAGTCTGCATTGGGTTGGGGATTTTGATCTGGAGTCAGTATAAAATACAGGCAGGGAATACTGATAATAACAAACAAAAAAATAAGGATAACTTCCGTGATTTTAACTGCCTTTGGCAGTGATGAAAAGAAACTATTTTGTTTTTTCAGTCGGAATATACCGGCATAGATAAGGTATATTCCCGGAATAAGCCATATATGAGAAAATGATGTAAGATTATCTAGAAAAGTTCCGGGATTCAAAGTTATGATGATAAAGTCGTAAAAACATAAAAGTATTCCGGTAATTATAGAAAACAACGAAACAACGGTAAAGAAAAAATCTTTTTTACGCATATTTCACTGTATAATCTTACCTTATTTTTGTCCATCCTGAAAAATAGTATAGGAGATAAAATGCCTGTTACTTTTCTTTATTCCCTTTGTTTATTGTGTACACAGCAGGGATGTTCTATCAAACTGCATTTAGTACGTGTGGAAAAGAGGTTTTCCGTGAAAAAAATAAATTTTATTTTTATCTTGGTTGTTTTTAGTTTGGTGTTTATGTCTTGTTCCCAAAAAGAAGATATACAGAGAACTGTTTCCGTAAGCGGTAGTGGTGCCGTTCAGGTTGTTCCCGATCAGGCAGTTTTGGAGCTTTCCGTGGTAACTTGGAATGCCTCCGTCAGCAAAGCATCTGAAGAAAACGCTTTGTTAATGTCTCAAGTGCAGTCTGCATTGGAGTCTAAAGGTGTTACAAAAGATTCTTATTCAACATCAAATTACAGCATAAGAAGAGATATGTCTTATGTTGACGGACGTTCCGTTCCCGGAGACTATGTTGCCTCCAATGTTTTGAATGTTGTTCTTTCCGATATAACAAAAGTGGGTGAAATTATTGATGTGGCAATTTCTGCCGGGGCAAATGAATTGTCTTCTCTCAGCTTTACTGTATCCGATTCTTCCCCATACATGGAAGAAGCTCGCCGTTTGGCAGTGGAGCAGGCTCGTTCAAAGGCTGACGTTTTGGCAGAAACTGCCGGGGCCAAATTAGGACGGGTAATGCAGATAACAGAGCAAAGTTATGCACAACCCCTTTATAAGAGCAACTTTTCTGTTATGGCAGATGCAACCGCCGCAACACCCGTGCAGGCCGGTAAACAGGATATTACCGTATCTGTTAACGTGCTATATGAATTGCAATAATCTTTTCATCTTTTTCCTCCCTATATTTATTTAAAAATGAAGTTGCCAGTCCGGAGTACCCCTTCGGACTGGTTTTCTTTATAATTGTGAGAAATAAGATCTTACTGACGGGAAAACAAACCTTGTCCATGGGGCTGTATCACCTGATATTGAAGAGTAATATTGACAAATATTCTGTTCTGCCGTACTTTTCCCATAAAAGAGGTTTTTGTGGGTATATTTACAGAGATTCCTTTAAAAGATTTGGCAGATATAGGTCGGGGAGCAGTAACAAAACCGGCAGATATTCAAGAAAGAACTGCTACAGAACTTACGCCTATCAGATATCTTACAGTGTCCGATATTCAGGATAATTATATTCTTCCCACTCTTCGATGTTTAAAAAATATAGAAGAACGGGAAATAAAATATTGCTTAAAAGAAAATGATATTGTGGTGGCAAAAATGGGGCAGCCTAAAATAGGTTTAGTGGGTGATATCGGTGAAAATAAAATCATTTTATCTCAGAATTTATATGTGTTGCGTCCCGACATGGCAAAAATCAATCCCGTGTATTTGAGAGCTTTTTTTGAAAGTCCCTTGGGTATGGAGCGACTGGCAAAGGCTTACGTAAAAAGTACTATACCTACGTTACCGATACGGAATTTGGAGTGTCTGGCTGTTCCCGTGCCGACGCCGGAGACCGAACTTTCGGAAGAAGAAAAAATGATGGCAAGTTTGGAATTGCAAAATTCCTTTGCAGAGTTATATAAGAAATCAGAAACAAAAGAATTTGAATATAAAGATTTGGCGGAACAGGAAAAAGAAAGAAGGGTCACTCTCTTTGAAGAATTTATGAATAATTCTGCACGTAACTAAGGAAAAGATGCATCTCCGAAATAGTAAATTATAGCAGCAGTAAAACTTGACGGTTGATTTTTGCTGTCGTATAGTGTAAGGGATGTTTTGTGTAAAATCTTTTCATAACAGTAGTAACAGTGTGTTTAAAGTTTTTTGTCTGCTTTTGGTTTGTACTTTTTGCGGTGATTTTTCACTTTTTGCACAGAAAAATTCGGGGATTCCGGTAGCTATTCGGGCTTTGATGGATGCCTATCCCGAAGAAAAATTATTGGTTTCTTTTGACTACAAAAAAAGTGATTGGCGGATAACTTTTTCAAAAGAATCCCCGGAAAAGGTGTTTTACTGGGCTGACGGTAAACTTTTGCCGGAAGATTTGTTAGAAAATGCTTCCGACTACAGAACATTGATTTATAACTATCCCGATGAAATTCCCAATCCCAAAAACTTTACGGAAGAAGATATTGCCCGGTATGCAGAAAGCGGTGATACGGAAAATCGCCGGAATGCTCCTGCGCAATATTCCGGGTTTTTGGACACTGTGTATGACAGCGGAAGTCAGCTTGCCATGGAATCTAATGTAAAAACCATAACTTTTTTGGGCAAAAATGTGCGTGTGCATCGGAAAATCATTGAGCCTTTAATGCGGGTGGAATCTAAAATAAAATCTTTGGCAAAAAATAATGCTTCTGTTCAAAGTTTTATTAAAAATCTGTCTCGTCTTGATGGTTACTATTGGCGGGAAATCCGGGATACGGGAAGTCGTTCGTTTCACAGCTTTGGTGTAGCGGTAGACATCCTGCCCTTAGGCTGGGCAAATAAAATTATGTACTGGAACTGGGAGAAAAACAAAGATAATCCTCAGTGGATGTTGATTCCTCTTGAGGAGCGGTGGATTCCGCCCCTTGCAGTGATTGCAGTTTTTGAGTCTGAAGGATTTATTTGGGGTGGTAAATGGGGTATTTGGGACAATATGCACTTTGAATACCGACCGGAGCTGATTTTGCTCCGGGAATACCGAAAAGGGTAGTGTTACTGTGGAGAACATATTTTGATTTAAAGATAACTTAATAACAGAGGAAAACCGGTGTATAATTTTTTTTCATATATACTGATTTTTTGAGATGTGCGTTATGAAACGGGTTTGGGCTTTTTGTATCAGTTTGATTTTTTGTGCCGCTTTTTTGTGGGGAGAGGAGTTTACCCCCGGCGGGGTAGTATTGGTATTGGATAACTTGCGTCTGCGTTCTACAGGCAGTATGGACGGCAGTACCATTGTAACTATACAGAAAGGTTCACTTTTGGAAGTTGTCGGTACCGGTAAGAATGAAACAATAGACGGTATAGACTCATTATGGGTAAAGGTAAAAGTTCTGGAAAGTACCCAAGATAAAGACGGCAGGCTTGTTCAGGAAGAGACAGAAGGCTGGTGCTTTGGCGGGTATCTGACTCCTATCCAGTGGGGTAAAAAATATGAGATATGTTTTCCCGGAGTGGGAACGCAGTCTGTGTGGTTATATTCGATATATGAATATAACCGTGATGGAAAAGAAATTTACACTAGAACGTTAGACGGTATGGAAGAATGGTATGAATACGATGAAAACGGACGTAAGATATACATGCGGAACTCACTCGGGATTGAGGAATGGTATGAGTATGATAAACAGGGAAACGAGATTCACTCGAAAAACTCTTTGGGGGAAGAGGACTGGCAGAGATATGATAAAAACGGAAACAGAATTTACTTGAAAAACTCCCTTGGCTACGAATTGTGGTACGAATATGATGAAAACGGAAACGAGATACATTGTAAAGACTCCGAAAATAATGAATACTGGTGTGAATATGATAAAAATGGAAATTTGATTTATTATAAAGATTCTAATGGAGAAGAATACTGGCGTGAATATTATGAAAATGGGGACTTTGTTTATGCTAAAGACTCCTACGGTAATGAAGATCTGGTGAAATATGATGAAAAAGGAAATATCGTTTATCACAAAGACCAAGAGGGCGAAGAATACTGGTACGAATATGATGAAAACGGAAATAAAATTCTGGAAACAACCTTTGCGGGGGATGAAACCTGGGCTAAATACAATAAAAAGGGAGTCTGCGTTTACATCTATGATTCTGACGGTAACGGGGTCTGGAATGAATATACATACTGGCCTGATGGGGCAGCACAAAAGAAGTTGCTCTTTGTAAGTGTTGAATAAAGCGGTATTGTCGGACTGTATTATCGAACATTCTCATTTACTGATGCTTGGCTATTTACCAGCTCTGTGTATTTTTCCGGGTGGCGCCAGGCTGCACCCATGACTTCGTTCTTCCTGTATTCCCGGAGCAAATCCAAATCGATTGAGGCAATATAAATCCCTTCTTCTTCCGGTGCTTCCAGAATGCACATATCCCTTGAGCCGGGCTGATCCCGGTGCCAGGCCACTCCGTCAAAAACTGTGGAATGTCCGTTGCAGTCAGGCTGTCCCTTGGGATAATTGCAGGTTGCCACAGCAGTCATATTTTCATAAGCCCGGGTACGGAGGGCGGAAAGCCTGTTTATTTCCATTGGGCAGGCATTAGGGGCAAGGATAACTTCGGCGCCTTTCAACATCAGGATTCTTGCACTTTCAGGGAATTCCCGGTCAAAACAAATCATGGTGCCGATTTTTACAACCGTTTCCCCGGTATCCAAATCCCCGGTGTAAAAATCCTCCCCGGAAGCAAGCACTTTCTCCAGGTCAAAACCGCAGGTGTGGACTTTGGAATAATGAATCACTTCTTTTCCCAGACGGTCAAAAACAATAATTGAATTGAGAGGCTTGTCACTGCCTTTTTCCAAAAAGGTAATTCCGATTGCCATTTCAAGCCGGGAAGCCAGGTCGGCGAAACTACGGACAAAACTGCTTTGGGCTGTCAAAGCAAGGGAATCCAGTTTTTCTTTATCCTGGGGAATTGAATATCCGCAGCTCCACATTTCGGGGAAGAGAGCTATATCCGCCCCTAGGGTTTTTGCCCTTTCGCAGGCTGCGGTTCCCAGCTGTAACTGTTCTTGAAGGGTTTTCCCAGGAAGAAGCTGGAGAAGGGCTATTTTTAAAGTCATGGGTGCCTCCGGTTTATATCTAAAGTTTAATACTCTTGTAAAATCAATTAAAGTTGTTGTTTATTCCTTGTCTGGGGCTTGGCCGGAGTGGGCTTCCCACATACATTCGCCAAAGACAAAACCGGTAAAAACGGCTTTAAATGAAGAATCTTCGGGGCTGCAGGCGTAAATACCAAAGTTGATTTCGTCCTGGGCCTTAAAAAGATGGCATATCCTCATTTGATGAAAAGTTTTTCCGTCCGGGGAATTTTCTATACAAAAATCATCTTCCCTCCGGCTCAATCTATACCACATGGTTTTTATGCCGGAAGGTATTTCTGTAGTTGCCCAGTCAGAATATCCCTGATTTGTTACAACGCTGCCAAGATGCTGAAAGTCTGCGTTTTCATATTCTACCGAAGCTTTTATCCAGTTTTCGCTGTCAAGATATAAAACGACTCCACACTGGTCAAAGCGGTGGCTGCTTTCTGAAAAATCTGATTTTACGGTAAAGGAAAAAAACTTTTCCCGGGTGCTTGTTTGTAAAAGAGGTGCGTTATCGTTTCTGAAATGGTAGTAAGTTCTCTGCCATAAATCGGTGTGAGGCTCTGTTACAATTTCGATTCTGTCTCCGGTAATGCTGTGTTTTTTTGGTTCCCGGATCCACCGGAAAGATGTGATGTCAAAACTCATTGTGTCTCCTCGATA
>JAHLFV010000246.1 GCA_018883625.1 Candidatus Treponema excrementipullorum | reverse complement strand
TTCTCAGCTCTATGTTCAAAAGCCGTACCTGTTCGTCCAAAACTTCTGCTTCCAAGTCCAAAGAAAGAGCTTGTTCCATTTTGTCGGCAGCCAAATCGATCCATAACGGGGTTGAATACAAGTCGTAATCCCCCCTGGAAAAATCAGCACCTTCATAAATAGGAATAGTGACGCCCGCAATGTTTCCGGTACCTTTGCGGATGTTTCGTACCTGAACCATGGTTGGATCAAAAACCTCCGCCTCTCCAAAAACTGCGATCCACTGAGTAAATTCCTCTTCCAGCGCTTTGCGACGGGCTCGAACTTCTTTGGCTCTGGCGTCTATGGTACGGATTTCTGTCTGGAGTTGCTGCTTTTTAAGTGTTAAAGTAGGAAGATACCGCTGATACATCTTCAGGGCGTCTTTCTGGGTCTTTAACTCATTTTTTGTCAGCTTAATTGTAGCCATCTACAAATCCTCTTAGTTTTTAGGCCAATATTGCTCAATCAACTCAGACTTTAGACCTGTTTCTTCCTTGTTAAAACAGGCTGCAAGGATGATCCATCCCTTGTCTAAAGCACCTTCCAAAGGAATGTTAACAGAAAGATCCATCATCTCTTTCTCAAACATCTCACCGTATTTTAACAACTTTTCATCCCATTCAGACATCATAAATCCCATGGACTTTTTCTCTAAAGTGTCTTTATAGGAGGAATACAGTCGAATCATACCATCCATCAAAGCTCGGTGGTCGTTTCTTGTTTTTCCGTTAACGTTTTGCTTCAAGCGGGAAAGGGAACCGAAAGGCTCGATTCGTCCACCTTTGAGGTAAAACTGACCTTCCGTAATATAACCTGTATTATCGGGAACAGGGTGTGTTACGTCATCACCGGGCATGGTGGTAACAGCCAAAATAGTAACTGAACCGGCATCATCAAAGTCTACAGCTTTTTCGTAGCGACTGGCCAGCTGGCTGTATAAGTCACCGGGATAACCTCGGTTGGAGGGAACCTGTTCCTGGGTAATGGCGATTTCTTTCATGGAGTCTGCAAAGTTTGTCATATCTGTTAAAAGAACAAGAACATCCTTTCCCTGCAAAGCAAATTGCTCCGCAACTGCCAAGCTCATATCGGGGATTTTAAGACATTCTACGGTAGGATCTGCAGCAGTGTGAACAAACATAACTGTTCTGCTCAATGCACCACCCTCTTCCAAAGTATTCTTGAAATACAAATAATCATCATACTTTAATCCCATACCGCCTAACACGATAACGTCAACTTCAGCCTGCATAGCTATACGAGCCAACAATTCGTTGTAGGGTTCACCGGAAATGGAGAAAATAGGCAACTTCTGAGATACAACCAAGGTATTAAACATATCGATCATGGGAATACCGGTTCGTATCATTCGCCGAGCCATAATACGCTTGGAGGGATTAACGGAGGGGCCTCCAATTTCTACAGGATTATCTTTAAGAGCTGGTCCCTTATCTCTGGGTTCCCCAGAACCGGTAAAAATCCGTCCTAAAAGATTTTCGGAAAAGTACACCTGCATTTCCCGACCCAAAAATCTGATTTTATCACCTGTTGAAACACCTCGACCTCCGGCAAAAACCTGCAAAGACACAAGGTCACCGTCGATTCGGTTTACCTCTGCCAAAGAAGTACCAAAAGAGGTCTCGATTTCTGCCAACTCATTATATTTTACACCTTCAGCCCGGACAGTGATAACACTTCCGCTGATTGATTCAATCTTGCTGTATACTTTATTCATAGCTATTCACCATCCTTTAATAAGGCTGCCGCTACGGAGCTCTCTTTCCCTGATTTTGCTTTATAAAGCTCTTGAATATCTGCCTCGTTTTTCTTAAAGTCTGCCTTTTGCCATTCGCTGTAGTTCCAGTCAATAAATTTCTGTCGCAACTGATTAAAGTATGTACGGGCATCATCTTTTGACTCAAGATTGAAATCAGAACCTAAAATCTGCAACAGCAATTTAAAGACATAGGTTTGACGTTCAACATCGGCAGCAGCATCCACTTCATCGAAGGAGTTTTGCTGCAAATAAACGGCATCCAAGAATTCGCTCTTCAAATACAAAATATAATCTTCCAGGCTGGTACCTTCTTCACCTACGACCTTCATCATCTGTCCTACTTCTGCTCCCCGGAAAAGACACTGGCGGGCATATTCCACCCAGTCTTTTCTGATGACACTCTTATATTTTGACCAAGAATCGTAGGGGTTAATGGCAGGATACTTTCGGGCATCGGAACGTTCACGGGAAAGTCCGTGGAAAGAACCTACAACTTTCAGTGTAGCCTGAGTTACCGGTTCTTCAAAGTTACCACCGGCAGGAGAAACGGTACCACCAATGGTAACGGAACCGATAGAACCGTCCCGAAGACGCACAATACCTGCTCGCTCATAGAAAGAAGCGATATAAGACTCCAAATAAGCAGGGAATGCTTCTTCACCGGGGATTTCTTCCAAACGACCGGACATTTCACGCAAAGCCTGTGCCCATCGGCTGGTAGAATCCGCCAACAGCAGAACATGCAATCCCATTTGACGGTAGTACTCTGCCAAAGTTACGCCGGTATATACTGAAGCTTCACGGGCAGCAACAGGCATGGAAGAAGTATTACAAATAATAATTGTTCGCTCCATAAGAGATCGACCTGTTCTAGGATCTGTCAACTCAGGGAACTCCTTCAAAATTTCAACAACCTCACCGGCACGTTCACCGCAAGCAGCAACAATAACTACGTCTACGTCTGCATTACGGCTGGTAGTGTGCTGTAAAACCGTTTTACCGGCACCGAAGGGACCGGGGATACAATATGTTCCACCTTTTGCTACCGGAAAGAAGGTATCGATAAGGCGAACCTTTGTCACCATAGTTTCTTCCGGTTTCAGTCGTTCTGCATAACAATCTACGGCTCTCTTAACAGGCCATTTAAAACTCATAGTAACATTTGTTTCGTTGCCTTTTTCGTCTGCCAAAACTGCAATAGTATCTGATAATTTATATTCACCGGCAGCTTTTACTGACTTTACTGTATATGTATCATACAAACCGAAGGGAACCATAATCTTATGAACAAAAGGCCCTTCCGGTACTGATCCCAAAACATCCCCTCTTTGAACCTTATCTCCCACCTTTGCAACAGGAGTAAAAAGCCATGAAGTGTTATCGGGAACAGGATCCAAATAAATACCTCGCTCCAAGAAGTATCCTGCTTCTTCTGCAAGCTTAGGAAGAGGATTTTGCAATCCGTCAAAAACCTGACCCAACAAACCGGGGCCCAATTCAACAGACAAAAGTTCTCCGGTAAACTCAACCTCATCTCCGGTACTGATCCCTTTTGTCATTTCGTATACCTGCAACTGAGCTTGCCCGTTACGAATACGGATAACTTCGCTCTTAAGTTTTTTGCCGGCAACGTGTACGTAGCCAACTTCGTTAAGGGAAACATTACCGTCAAAGGCAACGCTAATCATGTTTCCGTTTACGGCTACAACTTTTCCTTTTGTATCCTTCATTTTGATTCTCCAAGTATCTGGTCATATATCCTACGGTATGAAGCAGCCCCCGCCTCTTCCGTAAAAGACTGCATACGTTTTGCAAGCTTCAATTTCAAAGCATAAAGAAAAACAGCATCCGTAGAAAAACTATCGGTAGGAGCAACACGCTCTAAAGCTCCCATTCTGACTTCATTTAAATACTGTTCCGCTGCAAGGGGACTATCCATTCCGCAGGCAGTTCTCGCTATCTGCACAATGTCAGGTGAAACGGGAAGTTGAGGAAGATCTACATCTTTTTTTAACTTGAGAGCCCGAAGTTTTGCCAAAGATAATCGTAAAGCTCTTTCCGTTTCATACCAAGCATCCAAAAAGGCAGATCCCGTCTTTACCTGCTCTATAGGTGGTTCCAAAGATAAAGAACTTAAAATCTTCATATTCTTGGCATCAAGAAAGCGAGAACATAGGTCAAAAAAGTATTCTTCTGTAATCGGCAACTGTATCTTATCACCAGAGAGAGTAATAGAAGGCAATTGGGAAATCAGATAATACCAACTACTCACCTTTTTACTCTCCAATGGAAGCAGCTGCTTCCTTCATTATGGCCGCTGTTTTAGGATTTAAATAAGCTGAAAACAGTTCTGCAACAGACTCTGCGGAAAAGTCATAATATGCTGCCCCGTCTTTTATTCCGATCCGGAAGCCAGTTGCAAGACTTTTATCTGCCTTTACCTCCAATCCCTTAGCCATTTCATCTTTAAGAGAAGCTCTCAAAGATACAGCCAAATCTTCCGCATCTTTTGCAGGGACAAGAACAGAAA